>DAOVTR010000045.1 GCA_030633015.1 Bdellovibrionales bacterium | reverse complement strand
GAGGAGCATCATAATCACTGGTTGTAATATTTTCATTATAATGCATCTTTATACTTTGATGGAAAAAAAGACAGATTGCATGTGGACAATGATTATCTGGTGTCCATTGCCTGCAATTGCAATTCGAGCTTAGAGGCCCTTGAGGTGTGTTTTCGAGTCGGTTTTTATAAGAAATTTTTGTTTCATAATCTTTATTGTCAGTGATAATTCCAGAAATGATATAATAACTATCGGTTCTGTTTTTGCTGAAAGAAATACTAATTTTACTGCGCCTATAAAGCGTAAGAGCTTCTTGAATATAAGTTGTTTTAAAATACTTTTTCGAGAGCGTTAATATATGCTCTGGAAGTTCTTTGCTTTTTGGTTCCATTCGATGATGATATTTAATTGTCTAAATATGCCTTTAACATTTTTGCACGACTTGGATGTCGAAGTTTTCTTAGTGCCTTAGCTTCAATCTGTCGAATTCGCTCTCTCGTTACAAAAAAATCTTGACCAACTTCTTCGAGGGTATGGTCAGATTTTTCACCAATGCCGAATCTCATTCTAAGAACTTTTTCTTCTCTAGGAGTGAGTGTTGATAGCACGGATCTCGTTTGCTCAGAAAGAGTAATTGACATGACTGCGTCAGCGGGAGATATAATTTTTTTATCTTCAATAAAATCTCCAAGAGAGGAATCTTCTTCTTCTCCAATAGGAGTTTCAAGTGATATGGGCTCTTTTGAAATCTTTTGAACTTTTTTAACTTTATCAACCGGCATTTCCATCTTTTCTGCAATTTCTTCTGGGGTAGGTTCTCGACCTAGTTCCTGAATGAGTTGTCTTGAGGTTCTAACCATTTTATTGATGGTTTCTATCATGTGTACGGGAATTCGAATTGTTCTAGCCTGATCTGCAATAGCTCTTGTAATAGCTTGTCTTATCCACCATGTGGCATAAGTTGAAAATTTATACCCTCTTCGGTATTCAAATTTATCAACGGCCTTCATTAGACCAATGTTTCCTTCCTGAATTAGATCAAGAAATTGAAGTCCTCTGTTGGTATATTTCTTTGCAATAGAGACAACAAGTCTTAAGTTTGCTTCAACTAATTGTGCTTTTGCTGTATCTGCTTTCTGCTCACCATTTAATATAATATTGTAAACATTTTCAATATCTTCATAGGACATTCCTGCATCAAGGCTCAGCCTTCTAAGTTTTCTAATAATATCCTCTTCGTTTCGAAGAAGTTGTTCGATTTTTGCATCAGTAGTATATAATTCTTTAGCAAGTTTTCTTTTGAAAACATCGTCATTCATTACTTGTTCATAGACTTTTTTATAATCAGCCTTTGTAACGACTTCTAGAAATTTATAAATTCTTATTTCTTGTTCATATAGATCTCTAAATTGTAAGAAATATTTTTTAACTGGATCAACAAAACTATTTATAATTTTTCGATTAAAAGTTAGATCAGCAAGAGTCTCTGCTATTGCTTCATATTCTTTCTTTTGGTCATCGTTGAAAACTCTAAGAGTACCATCTTCTTTTTCAGTAGCATTTAGAAATTGTGCAACACGATCGATTACACTAATAATCTTTTCTTTAACTGAAATAATTTCATTTTGACTTGATTCATCATCCAAACCTCTGACGAGGTCTTTTACATATTCAAGTTGGTCTTCTTGGGAATCAATTTTTTCTTTAAGACGAACAATTTCTTTAAGAGCATGAGTTGATGTTAGAGATGATAAAATAATTTCTCTTTCACCTTCTTCAATTTCTTTTGCAATGACAACTTCTCCCTCTCTTGTAAGAAGAGCGACAGAGCCCATTCGTTTTAGATAAAGTTTAACAGGATCAGTAGAGGCAGATTTAAGTTCCGCTTTTTCTTCTTTAGAAAGAGCCTCTTCAATGATTTCTGTTCCATCAAGCTTGATTCCCTCGTCTTCTTCCTCATCAATATCTTGTGCTTGAACATTGATTTTTGCTTTAATGAGTTTATTCATTACGGTATCAATAGATTCTCGATCTATAATACTAGTTGGAATAGCATCATTAATTTGTTCGACAGTTAAAAATGTTTGGTCTTTTCCTTTAATTAAAAGTTTGGAAAAGTCTTTTGAATTTAAAAAAGCAGCAACTACAGACATTTAAATTCTCCTATTTTAAGATTATTTTTTTAAGTTTTTAGGGTTAGTTAGCGTATGGATATTTTTTTCAACTTTAGAGAGCGTTCTAAAGAGTTCATCTGATTTATTTTTTTCATTACAATCTTTAATTAAATTTTTAATACTATCTCTCTCTTTTTTTAATTTTTCTTTTTGCAGCTCAACTTTAATATCGTTTAACAGTTTTTTTAATAAGTCAGGTTCAAGTTTTTTATTTTGAAACCTAGCAAGACCAAAACCTACAGACTCTTTGATATCAAATGAATAACCTTCTTTTTCAATCAAAGCAAAAGCAATCGATGGAAATTCTTTTTCATCTACTTCGTCTATAATTTTTCGTAGTCTCGCAACATACTTTTTTACACCACTATTATCCAAAAAATCAAGTAAATCTAGGAGTTCTGGTGACAATAAGAGGTTAGGATTTTGGACTAGTTCTTGCAAGAGTCGCTTTTCAATTTTAGTTGTTTGTCCCTCTAGTACCTTTGAATTTTTAGAACTGCTTGTTGGTATGATCTTATTGGCAGGTATCTTATTTTTTTTTAGTTGTTTGTTTTGATTGCTGACAAAACTATTTTTCCGACTCTTTTCAGTTAAAAATTGTTCATATTGCTTTATGATTTGGGTTGAGTCGGAGCTTAATTGCAGTTTTTTTGCAAAGCTGATAACTCTTTCCTGGGCCTGAAGCGCCATTTTTAAAGGGGATAGAAGCTTTATGGCCTCTTGCAGAATTTCTAACTTTTTATCTGAACTGTCTGGAAGGGGATCAGGAATGAGGTTTTCTAGTTGAGTATCTAAAAAACTAGGCGCATTGTCCAAAAGTTTAAAAAAATCTTCTTTTCCAAGTTTTTCAATGAATTCATCGGGATCTTTGTAGGGAGAAAAATTAAGATATTTAGGAATTAGTTGGGATTCTAGGCATTTTTGATTTATGCGTTCCATTGCTTTGAATCCTGCACTGTCGGAATCTAAGGCCAAGAAAAAATGTTTTGTATAATTTTTCAGAGTTTTAATTGCATAGTCACTTAAGGCAACTCCCATTATTGCAACAGAGTTAGAAAAATCATTTTTGTGAAGAGCGATTAAATCCATATATCCTTCAACTAAAATAACACAATCTTTCTGCCTTATTTGTGATTTTGCTAAATGCATTCCGTAAAGAATATTTTGTTTATTAAAAACGTGGGATTCTTGTGAATTAAGATATTTCGCCTTTTGAAAGTCTTCGCACGCTCTGCCTCCAAAACCAACAATATTTTCAAAACTGTCTTTGATTGGGAACATGATCCTGCTTCTGAAGGTATCAAAATATCCATTATTATTTTTAAAGTCTTTTCTAATCAGATGAATTCCTACCGCAGTATTAATTGCAAATTCACGTTCTGATTTATCTTTAATTGAGCTTAAATATTTATAGATAGGGCTAGAGTTTGGAGCATAGCCAAGTTCAAATTGTTTAAGAATAGTATCATTTAGATTTCTAGATTTTGTAAAGTCAACGAAATGCTTTTGTGTTTTTTCTTGATACATTAGTTGGTAAATGGTTGCTGCTTTTTTTAAAACCTTTCTTGCCATTTTTATTTTAGGATCAATTGATTTTTGCTGAAAATACTGTTCGTAAGGAATACCAACTGCCTTGGAAATATCTTTTAAAGCATCTACAAATTCAAGTCGTTTTAGTTTTTCAACAAAAGTGATTGCGTCTCCACCTATTTGGCATGGAAAACACATAAAAAGTCCCTTCTCATCATTTATAGTAAGAGAGGGATCAGTATCATTATGAAAAGGGCATTTAGCTAAGTGATATCGTCCTTTTTTATGAATGGAGACATAGTGAGAAAGTATTGATGATACTGGAAGTTCTTTAATTCTATCTTTAAGTTCTTCAAGTGACATTATTTTTTGTCCTTGAGAGATTTTAAAACAAATGCTTTTATGTTAATTCCTTTTTTAATAAAAATATGTTCGAATCTCGTTTGATAGTTGCTTAAAAAATGCTCTGGAAATTCACCGTAAAGATCTTGTGTGTAAAAATCAATTTTAAAAAAAGGATTTTTTTCTAAAACAGCATGCATCCATTTTGCGTAATCATCATGATCTGTTTTTATATAAAAAGTTCCATTAGGTTTGAGAACCTTATATGCTGACTCTAGAAATGGAGTTTGAAATAGTCTTTTTTTATGATGTCTAGTTTTGGGCCATGGATCAGGAAAAAAATAATATATGGTATCAAGTTCGTTTGCATCAAAAATATGGTGAATTCTTTCGCCTTTTGCACGTAGATAGCGAAAATTAGACGAGTTATTATCTTTTAATTTCTTTGCAAGTTGAAAACTTCTTTTAAAGCGGTAATCTAAGCCTATAAAGTTAATATTGGGATTGTTCTTGCAATA
This sequence comes from Bdellovibrionales bacterium, assembly GCA_030633015.1. The sequence goes on along the minus strand of DAOVTR010000045.1, from coordinate 4,536 downwards.
GTCTTGCATGAAATTGCCATAACCGGTTCCTATTTCTAACTCTATTGGATAACTGTTTTTAAAAATATCTGTGGCCCATTTGGATTTGTTAGTCTCCGCCTCATGATCTCTCATAACGAAACTATCATAAGCTCCTAAGCGATCGTGGTAGGGGTTATTATGTTTATACTTAAAATTTTTTGAAAATAGTAAATCGACCATATATTTTGTTTATTTCTTTTCTAAAGTAAGGACTTTAACTATCAAAATAAGGACCAATAAACAATAGAGGTATAAGTTTTATCTATTTCTTTAAAGGGGGATTGAGCATATCAGAGAGTATTTGGGCAGCCTTTTGGGCCAATAACTTATTAGATTCTAACTTCTTATTTATTTTTTCAATATATTGATTAATAAGTTGTTTATCTTGTCTGCGCTCTAGTTTCTTAGAATCAGACTTTTGTTTTGCTGATGACATCTTTTTTTAAGCTGCTTGACCTAATGGTGGTCTAAAATCAGGACCCTTTTCAGCTACTTTTTGCATATGATCTTCAATGACTTCAAAAAATTCCATTGTTTGCGAAGTAGGATCAATTCCATTTGGAAGAGCAGAAAAAATAATTTCACCTTGAACTTCCGAAAATGCGTACCATGTGTTGCCTAACTTTTGAAAAAGAACTTCAGATTTTGAATCGTTATGATCTGTCATTGTACCCTCCTGGTATTATGTAGACTGTATATCCTCTCTAAAAAACTTATCGCCAGAAAGTGTATAAACTTTAGACAATTTTAAATATTTTTTTAAAAAGTTTTGTCTCTGTAATTACGGGTGGTTATGTTGGTATATGTGGTTTTTTAGTACATAATTAATACAATTTTATAAATGGTTACTATTTTAGAATATGTGAGGATAAAAAATTAAGTCCAACGAAAAATTGAAAATTTCCATCAAATGAAGATTTAATTTCATTTGATGGCCAAGAAATTGGATAGGTGTACTCTTGTAGTGCTGTTAAAGCTAAGGATTGAAAGATATTAAACACCATCTCTCCTCTTATTATAAGAGATATCCTTTTGTTTTTAATAGGAAGTAATTTTTGAAATGATATACCAATTCTAGGAGTAATTCCATAACCCCAAAATATTCCTTGGTTTTCAATAGATGCAACACTTTGTGAGACACTATTTTTTAATAGATCCAATGTAATTGACCCATCAATTATGAATTGATAAGTGTATTTTTTAAAAACGTCATAACTCATAAATGGCCCAAGACCAAAGCTTAATAGATTTTCATTACTTGTCAGATTATTTCGTAGTACAAAATTATTGCTGTTTATATTTAAGTTAGTTCTTATTCCAAAATAAGTTCTTTTGGTCGGATCGATTTCAATTTCGTTTAAATACGCTCCAGTAAAACCCCAATTTATACCATAGTTTTCAGCAGTTATTTTTTCTCCGTAGCTATAGTGAGAAGCAATACTTGATCCTGCAGATAGCAAAAGTTGAAATCTATTTTTTTCCATTACATATAAAGGGTAACCGTCAGGAAGAGGCTCTAGCATGCGATAGTCCATGGGGTCGTGTTCATATCTAAAGACTGAACTTTGAAGCTCTCGGTGATCTTTATAAATAATTTTAACGTGTGCTTTTAAGATATAAGCATCGTTTCCAGTTGAGTCTAAAGTATTTAAAAAAAGTAATTCATCATCATTTATTTCATTTTTATTTTCAAGATGAGAGTCATATATAATTTCATTTATTCCTCCATGATCATATTTGGGATGAAGGTAAACAATGGCTCCTTTTCTTAAATACCCAACAATTGTAGAGTTAATATCATTTTTCTTAAAAAGTGGAGTTTGTAAAACTACAATCTCTCCAACCAAAGCATAGCTTTTATAGGAAATAAGAACTAACAAAATTAAAATTAACTTTTTCATATTTTAAAATTAAATTTATACCCGATAGAAAAGCCCACACTGTCTTTTAGTTTCATATCGTCAGTTATTGTATATTGATCGAAGCCATCTTTAATTAATATATTTTCTAATCGATAGTTCATACCAATCAAAAATTGTTTGTATTCAATACTTAAATCATATTGGAGTAGTCTGGCAGAAAACGTTTTTTCACTATCAGGATCGTACAGACGCCCATAGAGGCATTGTTGAAAACTTGCTCCAATCATTAGGGAATAATTTGTTTTATCTAAAATATTTATCCTTAATGATGGGCCAATATAAAGGGAATCCCAATTTAGTCCTTGAGTGCCTTTAAGCCATGCACCCTGTTGAAAATTAAAATTTAGCCCAACATAAATTGGAAAATTCCATTTTAAAAATGTTTCAAATTCAATTCTATTAGAAAAAGTAGCATCAGGATATTCATTAACAATTCCTGTAATTAAATTAAAATTTACGATTTCATAGTGAAGTTTTACTTCAGTAAAAAAGGATAAGTGTTGATCGTACAGATGAACAATGTCAGGAGGAGGATAGGTTTCAATAACTTTAGGAGTAGGTAATATGCCAAGATCATTTTTAATTTTATAAATATTGTTTAAATGAGTTACATATTTAATTCGGCCAGACTTATCAATTAGATATGCGCTGAAGGGATCGTTATCTCGCATTTCATAGTTTACGTTAATTGATCTGTTTACAATGAAATATTTTTCATCTTTTAAGTGGTAAATAGTGCTTCTTGCTTTTATTGCTCCTAAAAACCGCTGTTTTTTTGCTTTGTGTTTTTTAATTTTTTCTTTTGTTTTAATTTTTCTTCTACTTATTTTAGGTGTTCTGAGCTCTTCTAGTTTTTCAATTTCCTCTGGAGCTTCAAATTCCTCTTCTTGTTCGCTGATTTCATATCCTGGAAGATCCTCCATTAAGCTCTCTTCACCTAGAAATTTATCTATGTCATATTCTTCATCAAAATCTTGACTCAATCCTGGCAGAGAATTAAGAGAGACGGATAAAATAAAGAGTAAAAAAAGTTTATTGTATTTTATTTTAGCTTTCCCATGGTTGAATTTTCGCAAACTTAAAAAAGTTTCCATATTAAAATTCTATTATATTCTTTCACTTTGACATAGTTGCGGTGCACAACGATTGCATGTGAGTACTTGATTTGATATGTATGTTATCTTATGGAAGAAATTTTATCTAGATTAATTATTCAGATTCCGGGGTTCATTTTAGCAGTGGTTATTCATGAATCTGCTCATGCATATATTGCAGACAAGTTTGGTGATCCAACGGCAAAGAATTTAGGTCGAATTAGCTTAAATCCAGTTCCACATATTGATTTAATAGGAAGTATTGTTTTTCCAATAATTGGAGTTTTAATTGGAGGAGTAATGTTTGGTTGGGCCAAGCCAGTTCCAGTTGATACTAGAAGATTTAAAAACATGCGTAAGGGTATTTTTTGGGTAAGTTTTGCAGGCCCCTTATCAAATATAATGTTGGCAATTTTTACTGCATTTTTATTGGCATTTTTGGCCACTCAAATCTCTCCTGATTTTTATCTTTATGGGCCCATGTACCAAATGTTAATTGCAACGATTCAAATAAATGTAGTTTTAGCAGTATTTAATTTACTGCCTTGGCCACCACTTGATGGTGCTAAAATGGTCTCGGCATTTTTAAGTTTTGATAACATGGTAAAATATGAAAGCTTAGCACGTTATAGTATCTTCTTTTTTTTATTTTTAATGTATTCAGGAGCTTTAAGGTATGTCATAGGTCCGGCCCTTATGGCCGTAAATACAATTGTAGTAGGTTTTGCCGGGATGATGGGTTAAACAAAAATGTTAAATACAAATATTAGAGTTAAAACAGATAAATTTGATGGACCATTAAATCTTCTTTTACATTTGATTCAAAAAGAAGATATGAATATTAATGATCTCAATTTGAATGTTATTACAAAGCAATATTTAAATTATTTAAATCAAATGAGGGATCTCAATTTTGATGTAGCTGGAGATTATCTTTTTCTTGCTGCAACTTTGATTTTATTAAAGTCAAGAGCTTGCTTAACAGAGGAAGATGTAAAAAATTTAAAAGAGCAAGCAGGTGATCTCGCAATTACTTCTCAATCAGAGCTTATTAAAAGATTAGAAGAATTGCAGCGGTTTAAAAAAGTTTCAGAGAATTTGTGGAGTATTCCCAAGCTAGGCCATGAAGTTTTCACAAAACCAAAAGTTAATAAAAAAACAATTATTAATTCAATTTTAACACCGATTGATTTAGGTAAATTAACGGCATCGATGATTGAATTAATTCAAAAAAATAAAAGAAGTGTTGCAATTGTTAGAAGAGATCGTATTTCAATTAAAGATAAATTGAGTTTTTTAAAAGAAAAGTTAAAAGAAGGTGAAACTGTTAGTTTTTCTGATGTTTTAAATATGGATGCAGCTTCAGATGATCATATTACAGATCTTATAATTACATTTATTTCAATTTTAGAGCTTGCAAGACTTGAAAAAATATCTGTTTATCAAAATGAAGATCAGAGCAATATATATATAAAGGTAGTAACATCATTGAAAAATTT
>DAOVTR010000035.1 GCA_030633015.1 Bdellovibrionales bacterium | reverse complement strand
CTAGTAAAATTATTAAAAGTATTGAACAAAGCAAGAATGTAGATCTTTCAACTTTTTTAACTTCCCTTGGCCTAACGGGAGGAGCATATAATAAGTCAGAAAAAATAATTCAAAGTGGAATTGATAGTTTAGAGAAAATAAAAAAGCTTACGGTGCAAGAGCTTTCAACAATTGATTCATTTGCCAAAAAATCATCACAAGAATATCTTAAATCATTTAAAGAAAAAATTCCGTTGATAAACAAATTGCAAAAGTCTGGTTTAAAAATACAAGAGACTGTTGTTGAAAAAAAAGAAACAGTTTTTTTCTTAAAAAAAATATGTATCACCGGCCAGCTCAGCAGAAAAAGATCTTTAATTGAACAAGAGATTAGAAATGCGGGAGGAATAGTTGTTACATCAGTGACAGCTAAAACAGATTATCTTCTTACAAATGAGCAAGACTCTAGTTCTGCAAAATTTAAAAAAGCACAAACGTTAAAAACCTTGTTAATTACCGAAGATGAGTTTTTTGAAAGTCTTAAAAAATCTATTGCATGACCAAAATTGAAACATATTATATTTGTCAAAGCTGTGCTTACAAAACCCCAAAGTGGTTAGGAAAATGTCCAGATTGCCAAGAGTGGAATACGTTTGTAGAAGAAGTTGTTGAAAAAAGAAAAGGTAAGCATTCTAAGAAAATGGAATCATTACCAAAAAAAATCAGTGAAATTCAGCTTGTAGATCATGATCGTATTAAAATAGGAATATCTGAATTTGACAGGGTTCTTGGAGGAGGGCTTGTGCATGGTTCGTTAATTCTTATTGGGGGAGAGCCAGGTATTGGTAAGTCAACACTTCTTACAGGTGCCCTTGGAAGTCTTGTTGAAAATAAGAACTTAAATGGATCAGTATTATATGTCAGTGGAGAAGAGTCTGAATCGCAAGTAGCAAATAGAGCAAAAAGATTAAATATTGAGTCGAATGAGTTTTATGTTATTAATGAGACTTCATGGCAAAAAATTTATGAGTATATCAAAACAATCAAGCCTAAAATCTTAGTAATTGATTCAATTCAAACAACAATTTCTGAAGAGATTGGTTCTGCACCAGGAACAGTTGCACAAATTCGTGAAGTTACATACACCCTTATGAATTTTGCAAAGTCTGAGGGACTAACGTGTTTTATTATAGGACATATTACAAAAGAGGGAGCGATAGCAGGCCCTAAGATCTTGGAGCATATGGTTGATACTGTTATATATTTTGAAGGAGATCAGTTTGGTCATTATCGAATTTTAAGATGTATAAAAAATCGTTTTGGAAATACAAATGAAGTTGGTATTTTTGAAATGAAAGGAGCAGGTCTTCAAGAAGTAAAGAGTCCATCTAAATATTTTTTAGAATCTAATTTTTCTAATTCATTTGGACGATCACTAACTTGTATAATCGAGGGAAGCAGGGTTTTGTTTGTAGAGATTCAAGCGTTGGTTGTAGAAAATAAGTTTGGAGCAGGCAGAAGAACAACTCAAGGAATTGATAGCAATCGTTTGGCCATGTTAATTGCGGTTATAGAAAAATATTTATTAATACCAATTGGATCTAATGATGTTTATCTGAATGTGGTTGGAGGAATTAAGTTAGACTCAAGAGATTCTGATTTAGCAATTTTAGCATCTCTTTTAAGCTCTTTTCATTCTAAATCTATAAACGATGGTATTATTTTTTTAGGAGAAGTAGGGCTTACTGGAGAGGTAAGAAACATTCCAAGGTTAGAGCAAAGACTGCAAGAAATATCACAAATGAATTATAAAAAAATAATTGTTTCTAAAAGAAATCAAGAAGAAGTAAACAATAAATTCAATTTTGAAGTAATTGGAATTTCAAAAGCAGAAGAAATAATGGAATATTTATAAAATCCCACTTTCGATAATAGTTTTCCATTGTTTTTTCTTCATATTATAGAAATTAACATTTTTTAAAGAAGATCCAAACGATCTATCTCGATGCCAAAGATTTTTAATATTATCAATATCGAGGATATTGTGTCCAACAGCAGCGGCCAGTGCCGCTCCATAGGCCGTTGTTTCAATTGTTTTGGGTCTAATGATATTAAGATTTGAAATAGTTGCTTGAATTTCCATTAATAAATTGTTTGAGCATGCGCCACCATCGACATTAAGATTATCTATTTTGAAATCAACATCATTCCGCATTGATTCAACGAGATCATTTACAGATAATGCAATCCCGTTGAGACAAGACATTGCAAGGTGTTTTGCCTCAATATCTCTTGTTATTCCTAAAATAGCTCCTTTTGCAGTAGAGTTCCAATATGGAGAGCCTATTCCTGTAAAAAAGGGAAGAAAAACGAGATGATCAAGTTCATGTAAGTTAGAAACAGATTTTGCAAGATTTTCTATTTCGGCGCTAGTGTCAATGAGGGATAAATTATCGCGCATCCATTGGACTGCAGCACCAGCAATATAGCTGCTTCCCTCGAGCGCATAGTTTACTTTGCCTTTATATTTATAAGCAACAGTTGAAAGTAAACCAAACTTGGATTTTTTGATGGTACTGCCTGTATTTAAAAGCAAAAAAGCACCGGTTCCATATGTACATTTCATAGAACCTTTTTTAAAGCCAGCTTGGCCGAAAAGTGCTGACTGTTGATCACCTAAAATGCCTGTTATAGGTATTCCATCAGGGAGAAATGATAAATTTTTTGTTACACCAAAGTTAGAAAAAGACTCTTTTATTTCTGGCAAGTTCTTTTTATCAATTTTAAAAATATCGAGTAGTTTTCTGTCCCAATTACATGTTTTAAGATCCATAAGAAGGGTTCTGGATGCATTGCTGGCCTCTGTATAATAACTTTCTCCAGCAGTCAGTTTGTATAATAAAAAAGTATCAATAGTGCCAAAGAATAAATTATTTTCAATTTGAGCATTTTTAATATTTTCGTTATTATCAAGTAACCATTTAATTTTTGTAGCAGAAAAATATGGATCAATTGGCAGACCGGTTTTGGATGTTATATAGTTGTGGTCGCTTGATTTTTTTATTTTCTCACACGTATCAAAACTGCGACGATCTTGCCACACAATAGCATTGGCCAAAGGAGTTCCATCACTATTAAAGGAGCAAACAGTCTCTCTTTGATTTGTGATTCCAATTGCAACAATCTCACCATCAGAAATATTGTTCTTTTTTATTAATTTACTAACGGTGTGTTCAATCGTATTCCAAATATCAGATAAATCATGTTCAACAAAACTCGTCTGAGGATAAATTTGCCTAAATTCTACAGATATTTTATCAATAAAAGTAAAGTCATTTGCATCAACTAAAACAGAAGTCGTCCCGGTAGTTCCTTGATCAATGGCTATCAGGTAAGATGACATAATTTCTCCTAAGGAAAATCTGGAAAATTTAGCTTGTCTGGATCGGGGGATGTAATTAGTGCTGTGATTCCCCTCCACCGTTCAGTTGTTAAGTAATTAATGCCTTTAAGAAGACTAGTAGATAAAATCATAATAACAGCAAGCAATAGAATAAATTCAATAAAAGTTTGTCCGCTATTAATTTTTTTTAAAAGTATTTTTTTCACTAATATCACGGTTTCCATAATAACAATAATAAATTATAGTATATAAATTAGGCTTTTGTAAAAAAGGATGTGTATTTGAAAAGATACTTAATACCTCTGCTTTTTATATTGATTTTTAGTGGAATGGTTGCCCTTCAGGTGACGTTTGATCTCGTAAAAGTTGATGCAAAGCAAGCAGACAAAGAGCAAAAACTAACGCAAATACGAGAGTATACATTTAAAGAGACTTTTTTTCTTACTCACAGTGGAAAGCTATTATCTGGTAAGAAGTTAAGTGAAAGTGTTGTTGTTTTAAATTTTTGGGCATCATGGTGTGCTCCTTGTGTTGAAGAACTGGAAGGATTAGGTCGGGTTATTGATCGTAACAAACTGTCTAAAAAAATAAAAATAATATTAGTTAATGGAGAAAGACAGGAAGATTATTCTAAAGTAAAAAAAATTATTAAGAAATTATCTACCTCTTTTTCTTTTGTTTTGGATGACGGCCATATTTTTGAAAGTTTTAAAATAGATAAAATACCTTATTCATTAATTTTTAACAATGGTAAGCTTTCTCAGGTTATTGAAGGTAGTTTTGATTTTGAAGCAGAAGAGTTCATAGAACAAATTAATGTGCTTGCAAACAAAAAATAATTTATTTCTTTTTAGTTCTTAATACTTTAGTTTTTATTTTTCTGTTTTTCTTTCTAAGTGTAATGTTTTCACTTCTGTTTATGACGCGACTTTTTTTCATTACTGTTTTGTTTTCGCTCAGTACTTTTTTTAAACCAGAGTGAGTAACACCAAGTTCTTTTGCAATTTTCCCCCAACCATTTTTGCTGCCAGCTCGCATTTTAATAATTTCATCTATAGACTTGTCGCTTTGACGTGCCATTTCCAAAGCAAAAACAATTCCAGGAAAAGAGAGATTTTCATTTTGGTAGTTATTAATTTGTTCGTCAGTTAATTTATATTGCGTTTTGATATGCATACGCCACTGCATTTGTTTTTGTTCATTCATTTGTGAGAGTTCTTTTTGCTCAGCAATATCAAGAGGGTCAATTTCTTGGGCAAAAATTAACGTGCACATTAAAAGAAGAAGTATAGTTAAAAACTTCATTTAAACTCCTAAAAATAATGAGAAAGGTTTAGTGAATAAACCTGACTATTTGGATTGTTTTCATATAATTCACTCGAAAATGAAAATCCAAGGTCAATTTTTTCTTTTAGATAATAAACATAATCAAACTTTATATCAAAAATCTCTTCATTCAAGTTTGTATCTTCGTAAGTTCTATTTTTAAGAGTAAAATCAAAAACGATTTCAAATGTTTTAAAATATTTAGTAAGTGTAAAATATAACCCAACGTCACTTGTTATAATATCGGTGTAGTTAATAGTATCAAGTTCATAGATCCAGCTTAAGGCCATATCAGAATTTTGGAACCCTTTTGAAATTCCAAGAGCAAGTTCAAGTAGTGAAGTCGATTGAGCATTTTTTATTAGTGGCTTTATGATATATGGCCCAATATTGGAAAAGATTGAGACGTGATTATTTATATAATAACTCGTCTTAATATTAGGACCAAATTCTACTTCGGTAGAATATTCGATACTATTTTCTAGTGGGGTAGAATATTCTATATATAATGAAAAAATGTTTTTTAATTTAGAAATATTAAATTTATTACTTTTTAATAAAAGAAAGGATTTTAGTAAGTCCTGCGACGTATCACTAAAGTATTTTTCAAGACCAGCTCCAAACATAACGTTTTTCATGGGTCGATATTTAACATTTAAATTAATGAAGTTTTCAGAGTTATTAGATAAGTCACTAGAAGTCATCTGTCCAAATTCAAAATTAGTGTTTATTTCTGCAATCAATAATTGTGGAGTCGAAATTAATAAAAAGATAATAAGAGTATATAAATAATTAATCATAAAAAAGTATAATTCGAACAATGATTTTAAGCAACAGTTTTATTAACCAACGTTAAAAAGATATCTTGCAAAATGACCGATACCAAAGGAGATGGCAGCAACACTTAAACTAACAATGGCCATTTCAAAAAACCGACTCCATAAAGGCTTGTCTTGGGCAATATGTACATAATATGTAAATTTAAAAATAATAATGATTGCAAGAAAAATAGTTATTGCAAGAGATAAAAATATATTCGTAGAAAAGAAAAATGGAAGAATTAAAATAGAAACGACAAATACATAAGCAATGCCCGTATAAATAGATGCTTTTATTGGATCTTTATCAGTTTCTTCATGTTTAGTAGAAAGATATTCAGATACGGCCATGGAAATAGATGCTGAAAGGCCTGTTATTAATCCGACCATTGCAATAAGTTTTGCATCTTGAAGAGCAAGGGTAAAACCTGCTAGTGCCCCTGTCAGCTCAACGAGTGCATCATTTAAGCCGAGAACAACGGATCCGATATACTTTAATCTTTCTTCGTTTATAAGTTCAATTAATTTTTTTTCATGTTCATTTTCATCTAAAGCAATTTCTTTTGCTTCAGGAAAAAACTCAGAAAGATCATTATAATTTATTTGGGCGTCCCCCTCTCCTTTCTCCATTAGTTTTATGGCAAAAGTTAAGCCTAGTATTTTGGCGATCAGGGTAAAATAAAGAATTTTAATTCTAGAAGGACTAATATCTTTTTTGGCATAAGTTTTTAATATGGAATAGTGTCTTAATTCATCTTTTGCAATTTGGCCCAAGATCTCTTGGTTATGTTTATCTTTTGTCCATGACTTAAGATTTGTATAAACATGATACTCTGTAATTTCGCTTTGCATGGCCTTATGAAGTTTTTTTATGATTTTAGGTGGGAAAGAATGAGCCATAATTTATCCTTGAAAAGTAGAGAAAAAGTTTTTTCCCCAGTTGTAAGTAATATTATCAATTTTATCTGTTTTAAAAATTGAGAAACGAGGTTTAAGTCCTTCAATAATGGCTCCTTGGTCTTTAAGACCTAGGGCGTGTGAAGCATTAAGAGTAATGCTGGCATAAAGTTCACACATATTAAGTTTGTATTCAGGAGCAGCTAGTGCAGCAATAAGCAAAACATTATCACAATGGCAAGAACCAGGGTTGTAATCTGATGCTATTGCAACCTTAACTCCTGCATCGCAAAATGCTCTAGCATTTGCTTGTGGCTTTCCGAGAAAAAAGCCAGTGCCGGGTAAAAGACAAGCGACAGTGCTACTATTTGCAAGGGCCTCAATTCCATCTTCAGTTGTACAGAGTAAATGGTCTGTGCTTAAAGCTTCATGCTTGACTGCTAGAAGAGCACCTTTATTGTCATAAAATTCATCCGCATGACTTTTTCTAGAAATATTTAATTCCTTAGAAAGTTTAAATATTCTTTCAGTATCATTGTTGGAAAAATAGTTTTTTTCATGAAATATATCAATAGCATCAATAATATTTTCTTTTGCTAGTTTTTCTAAAAGAGGAATTACTATTTTATCCATGTACTCTTTTGAATCGCGATAATGTTGAGGGATGGCGTGAGCAGCGAGAAAAGTGTTTTTTATTTGTATTTTCTTTTTAAAATAAACTTTTAAATCATTTATGATGTGAGAAAGCTCATACTCTTTTTCAAAGTTTAGGCCGTATCCACTTTTTATTTCAATTGTTCCAACGCCATATGACGAGATAGTTTTTATTCTGTTTTTTGCAAGCTCGAAAAGTTCATCTCTTGTAAGGTTATTTGTACCTTTCATTGTATTTAAAATTCCACCACCTGCGTTGGCAATTTCTTCATAGTCGGCACCATTTAATCTCATGGAATATTCTGATGCACGATCACCACCAAAAACTATATGAGTATGACTGTCAACAATCTCTGGAAGAAGAATGTTTCCAGAGAAATCTGTCGAAGGTAAGTTTTTATATTTTTCTGGAAGATTGGAGTCTGTTCCAACCCAGATGATTTTTTCATCATCAAATACAATACTTGCGTTGTCTAAAAGAGAGAGGTCTTCAGGTTTAAGTTTTCGGCCATCTTTTTTAGCAGCAGATTTTAGTGTTATAATTTGGGCGAAGTTTCTATATGTTTTCATAATTGGTCAATGGATGGATACTTAAGATTTGTCTTTTTTCTAGCTTCTAAAGCTATTTCATATCCTGCGTCTGCATGTCTAGCAATTCCAATACCCGGATCTGAATTTAAAACACGTTTAAGTCTTTTATCCATGTCTTTGGTTCCGTCACATACAATTACCATTCCTGCGTGTTGTGAAAATCCAATGCCGACTCCACCACCATGGTGGAAGCTAGTCCATGATGCTCCATTTGTTGTGTTAATCATAAGATTTAATATTGGCCAATCGCTAATAGCATCGGATCCATCTTTCATGGCCTCTGTTTCCCTGTTGGGAGATGCAACGGAGCCACTGTCTAAATGGTCTCTTCCAATTACAATTGGTGCTTTAACTTTTCCTTCCCTTACGAGTTGATTAAATTTAAGTCCTGCAAGTTCACGTTCGCCATATTTGAGCCAGCATATTCTTGAAGGCAGTCCTTGAAACGAGACCATTTTTTCAGCTTTTTCGAGCCAATTAATTAGTTTTTTATTATCTGGAAACAGTTCTTTTAGGGCTTGATCAGTTACTTTAATATCCTCTGGATCACCAGAGAGAGCAATCCACCTAAATGGCCCTGATCCTTCACAAAAAAGCGGCCTTATATAGGCAGGAGTAAATCCGGGAAAATCAAAAGCATTTTCGACACCAACTTTTTGTGCTCCCGCTCGAAGGTTATTTCCATAATCAAAAACATGAGACCCTTTCTTTTGTAAAGTTAACATTGCATTAACGTGATCACCCATGGTTTCATAGCTTCTCTTTATATATTCTTTTGAATTTTCTTTTCTTAGTTTTAAGGCATCTTCTAAACTTATATTTCGGGGAACATATCCATTTAATGGATCATGGGCAGATGTTTGGTCTGTTGTGATTTCTGGAATGATATTTTTCTTAATAATATATTCAAAAAGATCGACCGCATTTCCAACGACAGCAACACTTAATGCCTTTTGATCATTTTTAGCTTGAAGAGCAATATCAATTGCTTCATCGAAACTATTTGCAACAATATCAACATATTTAGATTTAATTCTTTTATTTATACTTTCTTTGCTGACATCACTTCCTAAAAAAACACCACCGGCCATCTTAACAGCTAGAGGTTGGGCCCCTCCCATTCCTCCAATTCCAGCAGACAAAACAAGTTTACCAGTAAGATCACTTCCTTCTCCGTAATGTTTTTCAGCAGCGGCCATAAAGGTTTCATAGGTTCCTTGTAAAATACCCTGACTGCCAATGTAAATCCAAGAACCAGCAGTCATCTGTCCGTACATTATTAAATCTTCGTCTTTTAACTTGTTAAAATAATCCCAGTTGGCCCATTCTGGAACAATATTAGAATTAGCGATAAGAACTCTTGGTCCATGTTCATGACTTGGAATAATGGCAACGGGTTTTCCAGACTGAATAATCAGAGTTTCATTATTTTCTAGAACTTTTAAGGATGCGACAATATCTTTAAAGGCCTTTTCGTTGCGAGCAGCCTGTCCGTTTCCTCCATATACAATTAAATTATCTCGATCTTCAGCAACGTCAGGATGTAAGTTATTTAGCAGACATCTTAGAGCAGCCTCTTGGTGCCATCCCTTACAAGTTAATTTGCTTCCCGTTGGAGGTAGAGGAATTTCTATTTTTGTCATTTTAGTTCTCCTAATATTTGTTCTACGACTTCGATGAGTTCGTGAGAATTAATAAGCTTAACGATATTTTCAATATCTTTAGAAAAGACGCGATCATTAGTTATTGTAGGGACATGTTCTCTAATACGTTTATATACAGCTTCAAGGGCAGGAGAGGTTTTAAGAGGTCTTTGAAAATCCATGGCCTGAGTATTACATAATAGTTCGATGGCCAGACAATGTTTTACATTAAAAAGTACTTCAATAAGTTTTCTTCCTGAAGTGACTCCCATGGAGACATGGTCCTCTTTATCAGTAG
>DAOVTR010000028.1 GCA_030633015.1 Bdellovibrionales bacterium | reverse complement strand
TTATAAAAATCACTACGTCTTTTTAAAAGAACAAGCCGATGAACACTCGCATCTTGAACCCTATTTGAAAGTATCTCAGAAGCAAAAACAAACATTGTTCCTCTTCGAAAATAATTCTCTCTATTCCAACATCTAGATAAGTTTGTTATATACATAACAAAATATTGTCTTTCAGAGCTTCTTACATACCCTTTACACTGGTTTGTATTTTTATTTGCAACCTTAAAATATACTACATCTCCGGCCCTTAAAAATTTTACATTTCCATTTTCAGAAAAAACTTTTACAACATTGCCTGCCTTGTTGCGATCTGTAATCCTTCCAGGAAACTTAGAATAGTCTTCCGATGGATCAAAAAAACTATCTCTAATTATATTTTTTGTTTTGTTATCCTCAATTCGTATTTTTTTTAAATCAAGATCACGACCTGTTAAATCCATTGCCCCATAAGAGACAGGTAAAAACAAAAAACTGCTTAAAATTAAATATGTTAAAAACTTATCCATATCTTTTATTATCAATTAATTTAACAATTTTTTAAAGATTGCAAATTATGCAACTCAAACCCACAGAAAATTACCCCTAATTTCAAGGACTTACGCCACCTACGTGAAATACCCGTCAAGTTTGGTCGGATATCGTCCGATCAGAAGGTATATAGGGAGTATAACTAGTGAACATTAATAAATATGGGATCATAAAATTAATTTTAATATTATCAGTACATTCATGTAATTTTCAAGGATTAGACAGCACTCAAACATCTCTATCTCCAAAGACAATTGTAAGTCATGATAAACTTTTTTGGGACCCCAATAAAATTAATATCTCTCCAATCACTGTCTATATTTCAGAAGATTTTACCATTGATGAGCAAATACTAATTAAAGATATGGGCGAAAAATGGGACAATGAAATTCCCTCAACTAATATGATTAACTTTGCTTCATCTACCACGTCAAATAAAAATTACTATGAGATTGATGAATATAGAGATAACGAAATGGGAGTTTATAAATCCTATGATTGGTTCCCCGAGCTTGACTCACAAGCTCTCGCTATTACTCAATATTTTTCAATTTTAAGATATCCTGGAACACCCTATGAGTATTTTGAACTTATTCATGCTGATATTATTATGAATTATAGAGACTACAATTTCACAATTAATAATTCATCAGGATTTGACTATGATTTACCATCTGTTATTTTACACGAATTCGGACATTTTTTTGGATTAGGACATGAGAATAATTTTTACATTCCTGCAGTTATGCAGCCATATATGTCTGTTATATTTCCAGATAGAGATTTATACGAATCGGATATAAATGCCATTACCGACAAATATGAAGGAATATTATCTAAAACATTAAAAACTCTTCCACTAAACATTAGAAAAAATTTAGATGACAAAAATATAAAAATTATTAGAGGAGTAGTTGAACTTAAAGCAAACGGACAATGCTCCCATTATCAAGATGGAAAACATATTCATACCCATTAAAAACCATAAATTATTTTACTGCATTAACAATAGATTTAAAACCTTCAAAGTCTCTTGCTGCAATCTCTGCAAGCATTTTTCTATTGATAGAACATTCTTTAGATTTTAGTGTACCCATCAATTTTGAATAGGAAGTCCCTAGGCTCTTACTTGCAGCACTAATTCTTGTTACCCAAAGCTTTCTCATATCTCTTTTTAAAAGTCTTCTACTAATATATGAAAAATATAGTGCCCGTTCAACAGTTTGAGCTGCATGACGAAACTTTGTTCTTCTATCGAAATGAAAACCTTTTGCAAGCTTTAGGATCTTATTTCTTCTTCTTCTGGCCTTAAAACCTCTTCTAACTCTTGACATAAAAACTCCTTAAATAACGAGTAAGTTGGGGGCATTAACCTTTATACCCAAAACTCAGTTAACTATCCGTAGGGCAACATCTTTTTAACAGAAGCAACATTAGCTGCCTCCATATAATCTGTCTTCCCTGCTCTTTTTTTTGATTTCTGACTTCTTTTTTCTAAAATATGTCTCAATCCTTGTCTTCTTCTCTTAATTCTTCCACTGGCCGTCATTGAAAACCTTTTTGCAGCCGATCTCTTTGTCTTCATCTTTGGCATTTTCTACTCCTGATTTCAAAAAAAATAACCATATTTTATCTATGAACCGGTATTGATACCAGTAATAAACCTTTTTGTAAAAGGTGAATTTTAAATTTTTAACCTTTTATTGCTCTTTATTAAACTTACTTGCCTTTCTTGCCACTTTTTCTTCAGCTTTTTTATGAGCAAGCTCCTTGGCCTTAGTCTGAGCTATTTTCGAAATTTTTTTGTCTGGTGAAATCATACAAATAATTCTATTTCCTAGCCTGCTAGGATCAGATTCCACTATTCCACCAAATTCAACAATACGGCCAATAATGCCCTGAAATTTTTTAAAACCGGCATCCCGATAGGCCATCTCTCTTCCACGAAATTGCATTACTAATTTTAATTTATCACCTTGTTTTAAGAATTTTTCAGCTCTCGCTAATTTAGTATCTAGATCATGCTCCTCGATATTTGGACGAAACTGAATCTCTTTTAACTGGGTTACAAGCTGCTTTTGCTTAGCTTCATTGGCTTGTTTTTGAGCATCATATTTAAACTTTCCATAATCAATAAGTTTCACTACTGGTGGGTTTGCGTTGGGTGAAACCTCTACAATATCCAACCCCTGTTCTTGTGAAATTGATTTTGCTTGTGTTAAAGAGACAACTCCATACTGAGTACCGTCATCTCCTACCAAGCGACATTCTGAAATTCTAATCTGATCATTAATTCTAGGCCCCTTCGGCTTACCTTTTCCTCGATTATCTCTGATAAATTCCTCCATATAAAAAAATTAATAATTACACCAAGAAAAACAAAATACCATATTAGCTTAAAAAGTAAATTTCTTTAAATATATTAAGATTTGGTGACCCTTTGCGCAATTAGTATTCCTTATCTTTTTATTAAGTTCATAAGTTCGCTTCTTGTTATGGCATTATCCATAAAAACACCTCGAAGAGAGGAGGTCACCATAACTGAATTTTGCTTTTCTACACCACGACAACTCATACACAGATGCTGAGCTTCAATTATACAAGCGGCTCCCAAGGCTCCAATATTCTCCATAATTGCATGGGTAACCTGATTTCCTATTCTCTCTTGAATCTGAAGCCTTCGAGCAAAAATTTCAATTAATCTTGCAAGCTTAGAAACACCGACTACCCTATTTTTAGGAATATATGCAACATGGGCCTTCCCAGAAAAAGGAAGAAAGTGATGTTCGCACGTTGAAAAAAATTCAATGTCTTTTAATAATATGATCTGACCGTGAGGAATTACATCGTCCTCTTCAAAAAAAGTAAGAATTTCTAACGGAGACTGTCCATATCCTCCAAATATACGTTCCCAAGATTTGACCATTCTTTTGGGAGTTTCCAATAGTCCCTCTCGATTCATATCCTCTCCAAGATACTTAAGTATTTCTCCAATGGCCTTCTCGGCTTTTTTAGGATCTCCAGGAAATATATTTTTCATTTTAACCTCGTACTAATATGATTCGACCACCTGAATTTCCCTATCAATTGCTTGAGAAATATTTTGACAATGGCTCCTTACTTTTTTTAACACAAGGACAATATCAGAATAAACAACTGCTGTTAAGGTCTCAAAATTACCATTAGCAATTCTTTCAATATGAGTAGCTCGAATCTTTTGAGCTTTAACTCTAAGATCTACTGCTTTTTCGGCGTTTCTTTTACCATCATGAAGCTTTCTATCCTCTAGGGCCTTAACAACAGAGATATAAAAATCAATAATTTCATCAAAAAGTGATAATAGTTCACTTTTTGCATCTCCAGAAAGCTGTGCCTCAGCACCTAATCCTGTATGATAAGTTGCTAATCGATCAAGATAATCTGATATATTCTCAATCTCTCCAACCACCCTTAAGATTAGTTGGGCCGTTGCTGATTGAGCAGGTGTCAGGTTTTTTTGCATTAATTTAGACAAGAAAAATCCTACTTCTCTTTTAATATCATCAGTTGAGCGTTCTAACTCTTTAATTTTGGCTAAAGCTCTCGCACTATTTCCTGATCCGTATAGATATGCTCTCGTAATATCAAATTGTTCTCTTGCAAGTGAAGTTAATTTTAGCATCTCTTGTTCTGCCTGAATAATTGCCATTGATGGAATCAGCTCTCCTGGCTCTCCCAATAAAGCAAGATGATGCGTCTCTTTCAGTCTATTTCCAGGTAACATATGCTCAATAAACAGCTCAATTTTCTTAATAAATAAAATTCCAAAAATAGAGATGAAAATATTAAACAAAGTGTGAGTGAAAAGAATTGAAAAAATTAAAGAATAATTATTAGGCTGTCCAAACTTCAAAATATTACCTGGAATGAGATACTCAAGTGCAATGACATATTGCTTAAATAAAGCAATAATTACTATAACTCCGACAAGATTAATTAATAAATTTCCACCTAAAACTCTTCTTGCAACTACATCTGCCTTTTTAGCTGTCCAATACAGTCCTATTGGCTCTCCTAAATTCATGCCCATCACACAAATTATTGCCAACTTAACATCTAAAAAACCTCCCAACACAATCGCAATAATTATCCCCAACAGTGCTGATGATGACTTGATAAACATACTCAAAAAAAGACTTATAAAAAACAGTACGGGATAAAATATCTGTCTATCGAATTTAAGGAAAAGAGGAAATTTATAATATAAAAGCTCTGATGCCTGCTGAATAAAATTCATACCTAAAAAGACTAATCCCAACGCAAAAAGAAAGCTTCCAAATTGCTTTAAACGCCTGTTTTTAAAAAATAGATATGGCAAAACGCTTAATGAAATCAGAAGTAGACTATAAGGTTGAAGCTTTAAAAAAAAGATCCATGTCGTAAGAGAAGTTCCAAGGTTTGCCCCCAAACTAAATGCTAATCCTTCCATAGTTGTAACAATTGAAGCATTCACAAGTCCTGCAAACATTAGTATGGTAACATACGAATTATTAGTCGTAATAGTCGTAATTACACCTTTTAAAAATCCATAAACAAAATTAGAACTAGATTCTATTGTGATTTTTTTTACCAATTCACTACTAATTGTTTGAAGAGAATTAGAGATGGAGTTCATTCCAAAAATAAAAATTCCTGCCCCACCAAGAAAGAGATATATCACTTCTAAATTTTTCATATGTTTTTATGCATCATTTCTTAAAATTAATATTTGAAAATAAATTTTATCTTGAACTATTAACTTAGTAAAATATTACATAAAATAAATAAAAAAGCACCCATCATTCGATAGGTGCTTTTTTTATTAAAATTTAACTGCTAATTTTAGCCAATTAATTTTAGAGCCGTTTGCCCTTGAGCATTAGCTTGAGCCAAAACAGAAGTACCAGCCTGAGTTATAATATTTAACTTAGTGTTCTTTGCTGTTTCTGCGGCATAGTCAGTATCTCTTATTCGTGAATTTGCAGCATTCATATTTTCAGAAGAAATTTGTAAATTCTGAATTGTAGATGTTAGTCTATTTTGAATAGCACCTAGTTCAGCTCTCTCTCCTGAGATTTGTTGAATTGCATTATCAAGTACTTCTAAACCATTTTGAGCACCTTCTTTCGAATCAACTCCAAGGCTTGCAACATTTAAATTGTCAATTGTTGAATTTGACATCGCAGCATCATACTTGATACGGTCTTGAAAATCATCATTGTTGATACCGATTTGAAAATCATAAGTATCACCAGTTCCGTTTAATAGTTTTTTACCATTAAACTCTGTAACCTGAGAAATTCTTTCAATTTCTTGCTTCAAGTTTTGATACTCAAGATCAGTAAACTGTCTCTCTGCATCTCCAACTGTGTCTGAAGCTGATTGAATCGAAAGTTCTCTTAGACGGATTAAAATGTTAGATACCTCATTCAAACCACCTTCTGCTGTTTGAATTAGTGAGATACCATCACTTGCATTTCTTTCCGCTTGATTAACACCCCTAATTTGTGCCTTCAATTTTTCACTGATGGCCAAACCGGCCGCGTCGTCTGATGCTCGAACAATTCTTGTTCCTGAGGATAATTTTCCTAATGTACTTTCTTGTTCTGCATTGCTAACGCCTAGGGTTCGTTGTGCGGCGAGAGAAGTAACGTTCGTATTGATACGTAAACCCATTGAGTCCTCCTTGTCTTAGCTGCGCCGTTCTGGTGCTAATCCCCTAACCATGAGGATCAATGAGCGTGATGCTCTTAGATCTTTTGTTGATAACAGATCCACCATGGATCATGTTCTTTTAACTTAATCGGTGTAGAATTATTTTCCTTGAGAAATTTTTTCCATTTATCTTTTTAAATACCCGACTAAAACGATATTAACGCCTTTCAGATTCCCATTATAATGAAAGAAATTATTATAATTATCCTAGATTTTTTCGATAAGAATTTATATGAGTAGTAAAAAACCAATTATATTTATAAAACCATTTTCTAAATCAGTTTCTAAATTAAAAATAATTCTAGAAGAGATACTTCTTACTGAAAAACCTAGTGAAAATGACATGGCAAATGGCATCACTTCTGAAGAAAAAAACTTTGAAATCTTTGAAGTTGAAACTGGCGAAGAAGCAGCCCAATTATTACAAGCATTAGGGCCCAGTTTAACAATTATTACCTCTCCAAAAAGATGTGCTTTAATGCTCAAACTTACATCTGGCTATATAAAACAGTTCAAGTCCAAGGTTTTACTAATTACACCTAAAAAAATTAATCCTGCAATTTTAAATAAATTAAGTAAAGTTGGACTAACTGAATATATCCAAGAACCAATAAATCCTAAAACCGTTCTCTATAAAATAAAACTTCTGTTAAAGTCAATTCAACTGTTTGAAGAAATTAAAAACAGTAAAAAAGATGAAGATAAAATTGTTATTAAAAAGGCCAAAGATGAACAACTGACAAGCATGCAAGAAGCACAAAAAGTAGAGAAAAGATTGCTCGATAGTGACAAACAAAAAGAAGAATCTGATGAAATTAAAAAAGTCGCAAGTTTTGACCTTAACCTATCAAGTGATCTTATAAACAATACCGATATTAATGATGAACATTATCCCGAAAATGAAGATAAAAACGAAGAACTGCAAGTTAAAAAAAACAGTGAACTTGATATTGATAAAAATGCTGGCCAAGAAAAAAAACCAGCCCATGATCACATTAATTATTCACGGCTCGATACATACTATAAAACAAGTAGAAAAACAGATAATATTGAAATAGAAATTGAAAAAATAAAAAAAAACAATCTCTCGACTTTTGAAGAAGAGAATGATCCTCTATTTTTAAAAGAAAAACAAGAAATTGATTTAGAAATTCAAGCGATGAGAGACAGGGGTTATTCAGATGAGGAACTTTCTAAACCAAAAAAGAAAAAACAACAAATTGAAATAAGTCTTGAAAAAGCAAAGAAGAAAGATGGACACAACTTCTCAGAAGAACAAGACCAGGCTGACCTTTACGGAAAAAACAAAAAGACAAATCTTAAATTAGAAAAAACAAATAAGTCGTTTGATGATATTTTCAGCGAAGAAGAAGATACTGAATTAAGTAATGCAAAAAAAAGGCTACAAAATATTGATCTTAATCTTGAAGATTCTGAAGATGAGTCGCCTTCTATAAAAGAAGACAATAAATCAAAGCATAATAAAAATAAACATAAGATAATTGATCTCAATCTACAAAAACCTAAAAAACAATTGGAAGAAAATCAAGATGATGAAAATGATGATTATTTAAAGACAAAATCCAAAGATAGCATCGAGATTGAAATTGACCAATCAAAAAACAAAAAAAAACAACATGAAACAATTGATCTAGATCTTAAAGATTCACCAAAAGATACTGACATATATAATGAACAAAATGAAAACGATGATCAAGATAAAAAAACACCACAAAAACATATAAAAATTGAGTTAGAAGATACTAAAACAAACAATCAGTCCAATGATAGCCAATCAAAAAAGAAGTATGACCTACAAAAAGGCCAAAACTTGCCTGATAAAGATCAAAATGAAAAACCAAAAAAAACCGAGACCATTTTAAATATCAAAAAACAACGTAAAGATTTAAATGAAACTAAAAATAATGATAGTGAGTCCAAAAATATTGACAAAAATAATAGCATAGATTTAAATCTCGAAAAAGAGACAAAAGATGACAAACTTCCACGCAAAGATAATGAATCAGATAATATGAAATCCAAAGGCCTTAAAAATACCAATCTAGATTTAAAAGCAGAAGGTAATATTAAAAACCATGGAGTAAACCATATAAATACATACTATGGCCTTAAAAAGAGAAATAAAACAGAGCGTGGAGAAGATTGGGACAACCTTCATAAGAAAGATAATGTCATTGACATAAGTATTGCTAAAAAGAAAAAACAAGCAACAATTGATATAAATATAAATTTTTCTAAAGGTGATGATCTTTCAATAGATTATAGTAAATTAAAAAAAGAATTTGAAATTGTCGGGCTAATTGAAAGAAGAAAAAAACAAAGCATGCATGATAGTAAAATAAATTTAGAAGATGATCCAGAATATCTAGAAATGCTCAAGAAATTAAAAGATATAGAATCTAGAACTAAAAAAATATCCAAAAGCAAAGAGGAACAAGAAATTGAAGATAATAAAGATATTATTATTGCTGACTCAAAAGCGATCGAACATGTTGTTGCAATTTACTCTATGTATGAAAACAAAAAAATAAATACTAACGATATTTTTGATTATTGTTCTCAAGTTATTTTTAAGCAATTCAAAGGTATTACTAACTTTTTTATTTATCAAGACAAATCAAAAACTTTTACAGAAAGTTACCTCGGCCACAAATATCTTAATATATTGGAAGATATGGAAACACTTGAAGAACAATGGATTGATATTAAAAAAGGAAAATTTGAAATATGGAAAGAAGCAAAGTTACCAACATGGTCTGATTTAACATTTGAAAATGAATCTACATACTTTATTTATCCATATTTTGAAGGTGATCAAATAATGGGTTTTTCAACTGTAAGTTTTTCTTCTAAATTTGATGAGAATAACTGCAGAAAAGTAGAATTGTTACTAGAGTCGATGAGAGGGATCTTTTTAGAGCAGACCCATCTTACTGGAGGTAAAGGTTCATATCAAAAAACATCCAATGCAGATACGCACACACTTATACAAAAAAAACAAAGTAAAATCAAAATAGGAAGTTTTTTTAAAAGAAAAAAGGTAATCAATGAGTAAACCAAATGATTTTTTTCATATTAGTTTAGAAATGCTCAACGACAGAGAAATCTTTCCTTTTCATATATATGTTTTTAATCCTATTAATAAACAGTACTCAATATATTTAAATGCAAACTCTCCACTGACTTTAAAAAAACGTCAATTTCTTAAATTTATCACAGAAAAATCAGGAGAGATTTCTGTAAACAGATCTCAAAAAAAGACCTTCTTAAAAGAGTTATGCTTAGATGAAAAAGATGTTTCTGATTTAACAAAAACTACTATACATCCGCTATTAAAAGCAAGAAAGATTTATCTGAAAATCTTAGAAGATAAGCAAGACAATGAATCTTTTATTTTTCAGCATGAAATCAAAAAATCCATTAAAAATGATGATTATAATTTTATAATAGAACGGGCGCACGATGAAATTGTTACTTTTAATGTTACGACCTCTCACACTGTAAGCTTAGCAATATATTTCGCTGAGCAACTTTTAATAGAAGACAACTTTATTAATAGGATCGTTGCTGTTAGCTATTTTATTGCAAAAACAAATGATATAAATGATGAGCTACTTTTATCTGATATTATATGCGCTGCTTTTTTGCATCACATAGGTGTCACTCAAGTTGACAATTATATATCTCATAAAAATTTATTCGAAATGAGCAGTGCTGAAAAGAAGGACTATCACGGGCATCCAGAACTAACACAACAGCTAATTAGAAAAAGCTCCCTCTCCTTATCACAAAGATGTATAGAAATAATTTTACAGCACC
>DAOVTR010000330.1 GCA_030633015.1 Bdellovibrionales bacterium | reverse complement strand
CAGCATCAACTGCTTCATCAACAGTTTTAGCCAAGTGTCCACCAAGAGTTCTAATATTAAATTTTCTCATTAACTCTTTAGCCTGATATTCATGAACATTCATACAATTATTCTCCCTTAAAAATTTAATTTTAAAATATATTTATATGTCGAATTTCAAGTTTGATCATAATAATACTCCACTCAATAAGATACTAGGAGCGACGCTTCATTTATGACTGTTATTTTGAGTTTTTACTACATTTTATTATGGAATATTTAATATGTTGCCTCAATCTCTTCAAGGATTCCTTGATATTTAAACAATCTTGTTTTAGCTAACAAATCTAGCTTCTCAATTTGTGCATTAAAATGTTTTTGAATTTTAATTATGGCCTTTGGAGAAATCCTTTTTTTATCTTTTATACCAAAAATAGTATCTGTTACTAATTGTCCTATCTCTTTACCTAATTCAACAATTTTTAATTTTTCACCAGCATATTTAAGACCATTTGAAATTTTAATAATATTTTTATCAAAATTATGAATAATTATTCCCTCCAAAATCGGTCCAATTTCGGACATATACTTAAGCTCAAATGCTCTAATTTCTTTAGTTTTTCTTATTGGAACTACCGTTTGATCAAATAGGACTTTAAGTCTTTTTAAAAGAGATATACATGTAGTATAGCTTTCAACATAGTCAATTATTTCTTTTGATTTTTCTGCTTTTTCTTTTTTATTAAATACATTTAGTTCTTTTTGAAATTTACCTTTCAAACCTGAAAATAGTAACACTGTTGTCGAATAACTAAAAGAATCTTTATAATATTTAATTTGTCCAATCCAATTAAAGGCTCCAGTTCGTTTTAAAATTTTTCTAAAACGGTTCCACCCTCCTATATTTTGCACTTTAAACCTCAAAAGGTAATAGCCGGGAATAACTTTTGCTCCATTCATAAACTTTAGTTTTGACAGTACTACATTGTTATTTTTAATTATCCCTCGTGAAGTCAATATAACTCTATTTTTATCTATAATTTTCCCAGGCATCGATTCAAACTTTGCAATAACGTGACTGACGCCTGGATTATTTGAAGAAACATAAATTTCATTATTTTTTGAACTTAAGGCCACAGCAAATCTTATTGTTGAAAAATCATTTAAGTTTGCAGTCTTATTAAGTCTTGAAAAATCAGTTTGAGTAATATTTGAAAATGCAGTATCTTTTATTGAGTTATCTGAAAATAAAACAAAATAAGAAACTAGTAAAATCGCTAAAAAACTAATCACACCTATTGATATTTTCAGACTTTTTTGAAAAGAATTTTTCACTTTTTCAGTAGGCATAATTTCTGATGGTAAAACTTTCTCAACTTTTTTTATTTTTTCAACATCACTTTCTAAAAACGGAGCAACAGTTGGTTTTACTTCTGAAGTATTTTCTATATCATGACAATCATTGTTCGAAGAGAGATCATCAAACGAAAAACCTTTTTGCTTTAAATCTGATGAAAATTCATCAATTTCATAAATGGGCTTCCACCCATCACTGCCAACTTGCCAAATTAATGTCTTTTCGGTTAACTTATCATCATAAATCATACTGACAATTTCTTCTTTGAGAAATGGTCCCTGATGATGATCTTTTTGAAATACGAACCAATCTTTTTTCATACAATTGCAATATGTTTATTAATATCAAAAAATTTTATAACGTATGCAACCTATCGTCAAAGCTCATTTAAAAAATACTTCAAAGGTTTTTTTCAACGTTCTGTAAAACTAAATCTACTCCATCATCAACTTGCGGAAGATTCTTTTCTAATGTTTGTACACATTTATTCTTAAATCCTTTATCTGTTACACTTTTAAGATTTATTCGTACATTTAAGGCTGCACCATGTCCACAGGCCTTTAAACAATATGCTCCGACCCCCGCATCTGAAGCGCAATTTGGATTACCATTAATTGAAACCTCCTCTAATATTGGGATAATCTCAAGACATTTGCCCAATACCTCCAAAGGAACAAGAGTACACTGTTGATTTGCTCTTTCAATTTCTTTTTCCCTGATCTCTTTTTCTTCATCTGTTTTTTTAGGAAGTCTCATTGCTTGCATAACCATATTAAATGAATCAGTATCTCTATCAATTGCTTCTATGAACCACTCTTTTAATCTCTGTCCTAACATGCCTTGTTTTTCCATCTCAGACCAATTTTCTTTAAAATCTTTCTTTCCAAAAGTTAAATTAGTAATCATAGTTGCAAGAGATGCTGATAAGCTTCCGCACAATGCTGCGACTGAGCCTCCTCCTGGAGCTGGTTCTGAAGATGCTAGAGTATTGTTAAATTCCACTAAGTTCATTTTTGCCAATGGCCCATCTTTTTTAAATTTATATTCAACTATTTTTTCTTCTGGAATAAAACTAGTTACATCATCTAATCCAAGAGACAAAATTGCAGACTGTATAATTTCACTTTCACTTATTGCCACTGATAAATTTTGCTTTTTAAGATAATGCATCCCTGCATCCAGCATGGTCTTTAATGGAACAAGCCCAACGATTTCTGATCCAGTAAGCCTCATACCTCTTTCACTGGACTGCTTTTCTACTTCATCAAATACAGTATGAACTGGTGTCACATCAATATCTGTTAAATTCATTGTAATCTGGGCCCGATGATACTCCGGAATTAACCATGCTGTCGATTTACAGTGCTGAAATATACCAGAAATTTTAATCGCTTTTTTTGCCGCATCTCTAATAATCTCACCATCAGGGTAGCTAACTCTTTGGGCCCGACCTGTTTCTCTAATATTCATGGCAATATCTTTTGCCATTTTAACATTTGTAGAATTAATATTAATATTATAAGCAACTAAAAATTTTCTTGCTCCAACTGCAACTGCCCCAAATTTTTCATCAACTTTTTCTGGACCAAAATCTGGCTTCCATTGAGTCTGACCCTCTCGAGCTTTTAACCCTTCATATTCTCCCTTTCTAACATTTGTAAGATTTTGCCACTCATCTTT
>DAOVTR010000009.1 GCA_030633015.1 Bdellovibrionales bacterium | reverse complement strand
ATGATATGACAAATCAACTTAAAGATCTACAAATAATTCCCGGTGTTGGTAAAAGCATTGCTAAAGATTTTTACGATGTCGGAATTAAAAAAGTTTCTGACTTAAAAGGAAAAAGAGTTGCTGTTGGAGGAGCTGGTTCTGGCGCTGCCGGATCTGCTCAAAGATTTTTTACTTCACTTGGTCTATGGGATCAAATGAAAGTTGAATTTATTGGTTATTCAAAAGCTGCTTCAGCTTTGAGTGATAGACTTATTGATGCCATGTGGGTATTTGCAGGTTATCCAAATGCAGCAGTTATTCAAGCTTCTTCAAGCAATAAAGTTACAATCTTAGATATTGTTGAAGCAGGAAATAAAGCTGGTTTTTTCAGAGATTATCCATTTTACACAAAATTAGATATTCCTGCTAAAACTTATAGAGGACAAAAAAATCCAGTAAAGACTTTTCAAGACTCAGCTCTTTGGGTTGCTGGAAAGCATGTTAAATCTGATATAGTTTATAATTCATTAAAGAATATTTTCTCTAAAGAAGGACTTTCATATATGATCAAGGTTAAAAGTACTGCAAAGGCAATGAGTGTTAAAGGTGCTCTTTCCGGTATCGTTACTCCTGTTCATAGTGGAGCAAAGAAATTTTGGGCAGAAAAAGGTCTAAAAGTTAAATAACTTTTACAACACACCAAAAGGGCCAAGTCTATCTTGGCCCTTTTTTTTAAAAAAATGAGAACAAACATGAATGATTTAGAAAAAAAAGATGAAAAATTAAAAGAGATATTAGAAAAAGATGCCAAATCTTACAGAAAACCAACTGGTCTATGGCACTATATTATCGCTTTATTTGCTGCAACCATGGTTATATTTTACCTATACACTGCAGGACTATCTACTGTTTCAACTCAGATGCATCGTGGAGTATATGTCTTTTTAACCTTTGCCATGATTTTTCTTCTTTATCCCGCCGGCAGTAAAATATATAAGATTATTCACTCTCTTATTATAGGAACCATTGTAAGTAGTACTCTTTCCATTATCTTGTACTTTAAAAGTAGTGCCGTTTTTAATGAAAAGTTTTCAAATATTTCTTCAGTTTATGATGAACTAGGTTTAAGTGCTGCCTTTAGTACCATGATAGAATTTTATCCAATTTATTTAGGTGCAATTGCTCTTGCTGGATTAATATATTATGTTGATAAATTATCTGAAAAAAGGTGGCCTAAAAATCCAACTTTTTCAGATGTTTTATTTGCAATAATTTCCATGTCTGCTATTTACTACTGGATTAAAGAATTTGAAAATTTAAACTTTAGGGCCGGAGCAGAAAATGATCTCGATGCCCTAGTTAGTATGGTCGGCTTGATTATGGCCGTGGAAATTTGCCGTAGAGTTCTCGGATGGTCAATGACACTCATTGGAATTTTCATGATTTTATACGCATATTTAGGGCCATATTTTCCAGAAATCATTGCTCATCGAGGATTTGGTATTCAAAGACTGGCCGTTGCTCTCTTTTTAACAACTAATGGTATTTTCGGCATAATGGCAAACGTCCTTGCGACTTATGTAATTCTATTTATATTTTTTGGAGCATTTTTACATAAATCTGGTGCAGGTAAATTTTTTATTAATCTACCACTGGCAATTGCTGGAAAAAGTACTGGTGGCCCTGCCAAAGTTGCAGTTTTCGCGTCAGCAATTTTCGGTTCTGTGTCAGGCAGTGCCATTGCAAATACTGTTTCCACGGGAGCATTTACAATACCTTTAATGAAAAAAGCAGGGTTTAGACCCCATGTTGCTGGCGCCATTGAGCCTGCTGCTTCTATTGGTGGAATGTTTCTTCCTCCAATTATGGGAGCCGGAGGATTTCTAATGGCCGAGCTTACTGGAAAGCCATATTCATATATTATGGCCATTGCAATCATTCCAGCTTTAATGTATTTTTTCTCTGTGTTTTGGATGATTCATTTTGAAGCCAAAAAAAATAAAATCAAAGGTATTGACCAATCTGAAGTTCCATACTGGAAAGATGTTCTAAAAAATGATTGGTATTTTTCTCTTCCTCTAGTCATTATTACTGTGCTCATGATTTTAGGACGCTCCCCAGGTTATTCAGCCTTTTGGGCAACCATCACTTGTGTTGTTATAAGCTGGTTTAGGGCCGAAACAAGAATGGGTTTTAAAGAAATCTGGGACGCCATTCAGACCGGTGCTCACAATACTCTAATTATTGGAGCTACTCTCGGAGTTATTGGAATTATTGTTGGTACCATTTCACTTACAGGAATTGGACTTAAATTTTCAGATATAATCATCTCTCTTTCAAGTGGAAATATTCTCTCGGCCGTACTGTTGGTTGCATTAGCTTCGCTAGTTTTAGGTATGGGTGTTCCTGTTACTGCCGCCTATCTAATTACTGCCGTTTTGGCCGTTCCACCACTTGTTGACATGGGAGTTCCACTTATTGCGGCCCATATGATTGTTTATTGGTTTAGCCAAGACTCAAATATTACCCCTCCAGTTTGCGTTGCCGCTTACGCAGGTGCTGCCATTGCTGGCGCAGATCCATGGAAAACAGGATGGACATCATTTAAATTTGCAAAACTTTTATATGTTATGCCTATTTTATTTGCATACGTTCCTGCTATTTTAATGGATGGAACTGTTTTTGAGATTATAAACGTAGTCGTTGGTACTGCACTCGGCACCATAACCTTTTCATCCATTACTTTATTATATTTTATAAAAAAACATACTATTATTGAATGGCTTACTCTTGTCGCTGCCACTTTACTTTTTTATTGGCCAGGATTTTTATTAACAATTGCAGGATTAATTTTAACAACGATGGTTTATATGAATCAAAAATTTACCATTAAAAGGATGGCCGTATGATTCCAATAAAAACAATTTTATATGCTACTGATTTTTCTGATTGCTCACAGCCTGCATGTGCTCACGCAAAATATTTAGTAGAGCTTACAGGAGCAAAACTTATCTCTTTTCATTCTATTGGAACCAGTGCCTATGACACACAAAAAAAATTCATGCAACAAGACGTTTTTGAAATACTAGAAAAGAAAATGATCGAAACTGCCCATGAAGATATGACAAACTTTTGTCAAAAATCATTTGTTGATTTCGATCATCAAATAATTATATCCGCAGGAAAACCTTTTAAAGAAATTCTGAATGTTGCAAAGCAGGTAAATGCAGATTTAATTATTATGGGTGCTCATGGAATTACTGGTTTCACTCATGCAATAATTGGAAGCACTGCCGAAAGAGTAATAAGAAACTCTACAATTCCTGTACTTACAATTCGAACGAAAAAATAGTTTTAACTTATACTTTACAATTTTTTCTTTTGGTTTATATTACACTTCATGAATACAATAAAAATTGGTATTAGTCGTTGCCTTCTTGGCGAAGAAGTAAGATATGATGGATCCCATAAAATGGATTCTTTTTTTAAAAAGAACCTTTCTAAATACGCTAAACTTATAGATATGTGTCCTGAGGTAGATTGTGGCTTAAGTACTCCAAGAGAGCCAATACATCTTGAAGGTAGTGCAAAAAAATTAAAACTAATTACAAATTTCACCAATGTAGACTTAACCCCTAAAATGAACCAGTGGCTTAATACAAAATCCAAACAAATACAAAAACTTAATCTTGCAGGATTTATATTAAAAAGCAAATCTCCAAGCTGTGGCGTTACAAGCACCAAAATACTTAAAAAAAACAAAATACAATCAGTTGGATCTGGTATTTTTTCTCAAATGCTTAAAGTTAATTTCTCATCACTTATTTTAGTTGAAGAAAAAGATCTACAAGATGATAATTCAAAATTACAATTTTTTAGCCGCATATATATTTTTGACCTTTGGAAAATCTTAATTAAAAATCCAACTAATCAAAAACTTATTTCATTTCATAATAGTAACAAGCTTTTTTTAATGTCATACAGTATTACAAATTATAAGAAACTTGAAAAAACAGTTGATTCATTAAGCGAATCTAATATTGAACAGACATTAAATCTATATTTTAAAATTTTATTAAAAACATATACACTTAAGCGAACTCATGCAAAAAACATAAAAACGTTAAAACAGATTCAACACTCCTTAAAGACGACTATTACAAAAAATGAATATAATAAAATTAATCTACTCATGGAAAAATACCATAATAGTTCAAACCGATTTAACCCGTGTCTTACCTACATTAAATCAATTACAAAAAAATATAATCTAAAAGAATTAAACAACCAGACTTTCTTTTCAGAGGAGCCTTTTTATATCTTTTTTAATAACTTATCTTTCTAATAAAAAAAAGGCCCTATAAAAGGGCCTTAATATTAATTAATTTTTTAAATTACTATCGACAAACTCCACGATGTCCGTAGACCATTTGACTGTTTTCTTTACTTCCTTTAAATACTGCAGCTGCCTTATCATCACCTTGTTCAATTAATCTAAATCTAAAGTTTTTAGTTTTATGAACATAGTGATAACTTACATTTTTATATCCATAATGAGTAACTGGTACCTCTCTACAAACTTGTCTACAAATAGGTCGTCTTGGTTTTGGAGTAGGTCTTGGCTTTCTAGGCTGTTTTGGTTTTTTAGGCTGTCTAGGTTTTAGATCACGATCATTTCCAGGTCGTCTTCCAAGCTCTGTTTCGGTTAAAATAGAATCGTCGTCCTCTTTAGAATACGTATTGTTACAAACAGTACGACATCTTGTACGATAAGTTGTCCAACTACAACTTTCAGAAGAGTATTGAACTGATCCATTTTTAATATTTGTTTTTATATTTCCAACAAGGTCATAATCCTGTCCATTTTCATATGCAGGAATAAACATTTGACCATTGTTTCTAGGCAGTCTTACGTTATCAGAGATTTTAAATACTATATTTTTATAGCCGTCCCGATGGGCCCTTTTAACTTTTAAAACTAATTTTTTTCGATCTCCAAATTGTTGATAAACAGCAGTAGCACTGTGATTACCCCTTTCAACAAAAATATCTTTGTTGTGTCTTTCACCATTAAAATTTAATCCCTCATTAACATTTAAATTTCCAGTAACACTGTCCTCGCAAGAAGCTAAAACTAATACCAAAAGCACTAATAAAACTGACCGTACAAGTACACCTATCCCATGATGTTGATTTTTCATATTATCCCCCTATAAAAATCCGTGATAAACTAGTAGAAGCAATAACTATGCCAAACCATTAGGTTTTATTATTAAGCACTTGATGCATGGCTAAATAGTATCATTTTGATTTTGGTGTCGATATGACATTAATAAGTGGTGCCAAACTAACAAAACTTTTAACTAAAATCTCCAGATAAGCTCTACACCTGGCATAGTACCGAATCCTTGAGATTCACTGCCAATGGCCATAAAGTGTTTTCCACTTACAGCAAGTCCAAAGCTGTCAGAAAACCATAAATTAATTCCAAACGTAAATTGCAAATAACTAACTGAATCCCCATTCCAAGAGATACCATCTAAAAAAGAATCATCATCACCTTCGAAATCAAGCTCTCCATCTTCCCAACGAACAATATTATAAATAATTGAAGTATAAACCTCAAACCATCCATACTTATAACTTAAGACTGGACCTGCAAAACTTCCATAGGTATCAACAACGTTTTCTCCAAAAAAAACACCTCCATAAGCGGCAAGAGAGATGGCATTGTCATTATTATTATTAAATAATGAATACTTTCCCCATATTCCAAGTAAAGGCAAAAGCTGTTGTTCAATAGTGAGCCCTAGATCAAAATTATCTGAAACACCAACTCCCATAGCAAAACTAGCAGCCGGTGAAAGACCTGCAGTCATCTCATAGTTACCATCCCCAATTGATCTGGCAGTCTTAGTATTTGTTACAGGTGCAAATGAACATGATGAAATAACTAAAATAAGTAAAATAGTTAGAACCTTAGACATAAGAACTACTCCTCTTAAATAATTAATATGAAGAGAAGGCCTGATGTTATCAAGCCTTAATATATATATGTAAAGAAATATTTAGATCTTAGAATAACTTCTAGAACGCAGACTCTCTTTTCTTCTTCTTTTAAGAGCTGATTCAGTTTTTTCTTTTTCTCTAACAGACGGTTTCCTATGAGCTTTCCTTTTTCTATATTCCTTTAAAAGACCATATGCATCGCATTGTCTTTTAAACTTTTTCAGGGCCCAGTTTAGGTTATCGCCATCTTTAATTTCAACTTGGATAGTTGCCATCTCAGATTACCACCTTCTATTGCTATTATTTCTATCTCTTCCGCCACCGCCGCCGCCGCCGCCAGCATTTTTGTCTTGTGCTACATTGATTTTTAAAGTTCTGCCATCAACTTCTTTTCCATTAAGATTTGAAATTACTTCTTCTGCTTCTTCTGAAGTTTCCATTTCAACAAAACCAAATCCTCTGCTTCGTCCAGTCTCTCTATCTGTAATAATTTTTACAGAATTAACTTTACCAAATTCACCAAATAGCTCTTCCAAGTTCTCTTCTTTTGTTTGAAAAGAGATGTTACCAACATAAAGTTTATTACTCATCATTTCTCCTTTTGAGTTGTTTACTTACTATATCCTTTGCATTTACATGCTCAATATCTTTTATTACTGACAATTCTAAAGCAAGAGAATCAATAAGATTATCTAAAATCTTATCCTCAATTGTTCCCCTATCACTAAGATCATAAAGTTCTCTTATTAAAAGAGATAAGTTCTGAATATTTTGAATTTGGGACTCTTCTTTGAAAAAAGTAATTCTATCTTTTTTTGATTCATAACTTTTAATTGCAATATTATCTAAAAGCTGATCAATAATTTTATCAATTTCATCGGTACTAGATATTTTTCTAAACTGCTCTTTTTCAGTTATTGGATAATACGCCTTAACGCTACTATCTACTGACTGAACAATATAAAATTCGTCACCACCAATTTGTTCTGTTCCTAAGAGCTCGCCTAGACCTAAATTAGATGAAATAATTAAATTATCAGTATTTGCGAATCTAGACATAGTAGCTATTTTCCTTAGTACCAATTTATGAAAATATCTGCTAAACACGCGAGAGATTTATAACATAAGAGGCAATTACTTGGTTTTTATCCCATATAACCGCTAATATTGCAAACAAATTAAACCCTAACTATAATAATCTTGCGCTACGCATAGTAAGGTTAATTATTTCCGGCCTTCTTTTCAAAATATTGAAGATCAATAAATACAGCAGAAGCCAAAATTACCATTTTTTGCTCTTCAGTTATAGAACTACTAGCATAATTTATTAAAAATTTATCTTTATCAGTAAAGGCCTCTGACATAATCCCAGACCATTTCTTTTCAATTCTTCCAACCTCTCTATCGTTAATATAAAAAGGAAAAGTCCAAATCTTCCAAATGGGTGAGCGCATTTTCATTACTCTTCTTCCCCTACCATCTAAAAGATCAAATTTTTTTGAAAATATTGAAAATCTTTGTTGTAAAGCTCCTATTAGTTGGCCTGAGTTATTTTTAACTTCTAGTCGTTGGAAAAAAAATCGAAATGGATGATGGGCAGACATAAATTGAGATTTGCTCATATCAAAAAATTTAATATCAAATTTTCTCCAGTGTCCTAAAAAACTTCTGGCGATAAATCCCATCAGGCCCTTCTGCTGCTCAGCTGCAAAGGCAATCTGATTTTGATTTTCATCTAGCACCTGATACTTATTTCTAGTTTCAAATCCCAAAAGCTCAAAGGCCTCAAATGTTTGATGTACTAAAAGTTTTTTATAATTTGAAATATCCATTATCTCTCCAGTTTTTATACTAATTACTTAAAAGAGTTATACTCTTAACCTGTATAAAGATACTCTTACCTATAAAAAGATTCAACTTCTCAGACGATTTTTTTGTTATTCTAGAAATAAAAATAACTTCTTTAACATTTACCTTAATAATTTTTTGGGCCAGGCCACTACCAACAATTTCTATAATTTCACCTTGAAAAATATTTAAAATACTTGAATCAGAAAGATATTCCAATGCAATACTTACATCTCTTGCAAGTACTCGTAGCCTAACTTTTGAACCAATTTCATGTGACAGTTCTGGAACTTGAAAAACTCCTCCTGCAAATTCAATTTCTGATAGATAATTATTATGATCTTGTCCTACGACCTTCCCATAAACTAAGGCCGCCGCCCTGTCAGTAGATGCCAAAGGCTGACTTAAATCAGTAAGTAAATTTTCAACTGTATCTTGCGCAACGATTCTACCTTTATCCATCAATACTAAATGATCAGCAAGTCTAGATATTTCCTCAATACTATGGCTGACATATAAAATGGGAATTTCCAGATCACTTCCTATTTTATATAAAAATGGAAAAATTTCATCTTTACTCTCCATATCAAGGGCCGCCAATGGCTCATCCATTAAAAGAATTTTAGGTGAAGATAAAATTGCTCGGGCCATTGCAACCCTCTGTCTTTCCCCGCCAGATAAGCCATGGTCAAATCGAGTTAAAAGATCACTTATACCTAACAGATCAATAACATATTCTAAGCTCAATTTTGAATTAGTAAATTTAACTCTATTTAAAGCAAATTCCAAATTTTTCAATACATTAAGATGCTCAAATAAACTCGGCTCTTGAAAGACGTATCCCAAATCCCGTTTGTATGGATAAATAAATTTAGATTCATTTTGCCAAATAAGATCTCCTATTTTACAACGACCATTTTTACAATAATCCAATCCTGCAATCAACCTCATAAGCGTGGTTTTGCCACATCCTGAAGGACCAAATATTGCAGAGATTCCCTTATTCGGCATTTTGAAATCCACATTAAGATTGAAATCTTCCTTTTGATGGTCAAATTTAATCTCGATATTCACTGCAACCTCTTTTTGCTTTTCTTATTTAAATTAAAAACTAAAAAAAGAAGTAAAAACGAAAACAGCAGTAAGCTAGCTGAAATCAAATGGGCCTTGCCGTAGTCCATAGACTCTACATAATCAAATATTGCAATTGAAATAACTTGAGTTTTTCCAGGAATATTTCCTCCAATCATCAATACTACACCAAATTCCCCAACGGTGTGGGCAAAACCCAATACGGTGGCTGTTATAAAACCAGGCTTAGAAAGAGGCAGTATGACATTAAAAAAACTATCAATGGGACTAGCTCTCAGAGTATAAGCTACCTCAAGTGGTTTTTGTCCAATCAAAATAAAAGTCTCCTGCAAGGGTCTAACAACAAAAGGAAGGGAATAAAAAAATGATCCAATAACTAGCCCGACAAAACTAAACGCCAGGGAATCAATTCCCAAAATATGAAGAGGACCATTTTTACCAAGAAAAATTAAAAAATAAAACCCTAAAACGGTAGGAGGAAGTATAAGTGGGAGAGCAACTAAAGATTCAATTATAATTTTAAACTTAGAAGAACTTTTTGAAAGCCACCAAGCAATTGGAGTTCCAAGTAACAGCAAAAAAAAAGTTGTAATGCTCGCTAACTTCAATGTTACGAAGATCGCTGTTAAATCATTACTGTTAAAAAGATCCATTAATTCCCTTTATTTATAAAACTTCATATCCATGTTTTAAAATTATTTTTTTAACAATATCTTTTTTTAAAAAATTGGCAAATTCTTTTACGGCTTTTTTGCTATTTAATAGTACTGCCTCTTGAATTATTTTATCATAGAAGATTTGCGGTATTTCCCAATAAAATTCATGGGGACTTTGTTGCATTATGACCTGAGATTTTGCAACAATGCCTAAATCAACATTTTCACTATGTACGAATTGAAAACACTGGCCAATGGTTGCAGCTACCACCATTTTAGTTTGCAATTTTCTATATAACTTTTTTGATTCCAAAAATTGTCTCGCGGCCAATCCATATGGTGCAAGTTTGGGATTTGCTATTGCAATTTTTTTTAAAGTTTTACTGCTTAAAATATCGTCTTTTATAACGGATAAATTCAAAGATTTACTCCAAAGTACTACTTTTCCCACTGCATATATAAAGCGACTACCCTTTACAATTAAATCTTCCTGCTCAAGCATCTGTGGTCTTTTACTGTCTGCTGATAGAAAAAGATCAAACGGTGCTCCATTTATTATTTGAGCATAATGAATGCCTGAAGATGCAAATATCAATTTTGCCTTATGATTTGTCTTTAATTCAAATAGTTTAACTATTTCCTTTGCAGCTGGTGCAAAATTGGTAGCAACAGCAATATTGATAGTATCTGCATAACTATTTAAAATAAAAGCATAAAAAAGAATAAATATGGAACTAAGTTTCAAAATATCACCGATTTATATCTATCATCTCTTCTCAATAAAATCCAAATAATATCCTTAACAACTACCTAAAATATTATTTATTCCACAAAATATTGGCACTTAAATTCAGTGTAAATCATATGATTTTAACTAGATAGATTTATTTATTTATTCCGATACTACCAAGTAGTAACATTAGTTTAGAAATAATTTTAATCAACTTGGAGCTTTTATGAAAATTTTAATTATGGCAACACTTTTAATCTCCCTTATCTCTTGCGATGAAGAGCAGGGCTTTTTTGTTTTAGAATCTAATCTAACAACTCAGTTTGATTTTAGTGTTTGTCATGTAACCAACGTAGATGGACAGGTTGTACAAGAAACAATCATCCTTTTAGATGGAATAGAATTTGATGAATTTCTATCTTCAAATCCAAGTGATTATCCTGGAGAATGTATTATAAATAATGAAGACGGAGAAGGTTCTGAAGGTGAAGGCGAGCAAGTTGTCGAAGGCGGAGAAGGTTCTGAAGGTGAAGGCGAGCAAGTTGTCGAAGGCGGAGAAGGTTCTGAAGGTGAAGGCGAGCAAGTTGCTGATGGGCCAAATGATAGTAGTAACATAGACAATACAAATGCTTGTGAAAATAGAAAACAAAACAGATTTCAAAGACAATATAGAATGCGATTAATGTGTCATTTTGAAAATAATCAAGAGAGAGGAAGAACGCTTCTACTTCTAGATAGTGAAGTTGAACAACATCTAGCGAAAAACCCCATGGACCATTTGGATGCTTGTGGAAGAATGGATCTTAATAAGGACAAAATTTTCATGTGCCATGTTCCTAAAGGAAATCCATGTAATTACCATACTCTCCGTATTTCAAAGCAGGGAGCAAAAGCTCAGTTAAGACAGCATGCTGGCGACTATCTAGGAAAATGTGAAGATGAGTAGTACTATCCATTTTAGCTGACTACATCATATGTAAGACGATGTAAGCTTTTTTTAAAACCCCATTGATAAATTTATTGTTACAAAGAATCACAAATTTATCAGGGGTTTTTATGAAAAAAGTCTTCTTACTCGTAACAATATGTACTCTTTTTACCATGCCTACATTTGCTAATTATATAAATGCTAATGGTGAGGTAAGTTTTCTTCCTGAAAATGATCTTAATATTCCTCCTACTAATAAGAGCAGAAATAATATTTCAAATGATCAGTTTAAAGCTATTGCTCAAAAGATAGAAAATGAATATAGAGGCGACGTAACAAAACAAGATGCAAAACTTAAAATAAAAACAAGTTGGTATAGCGGAAAAGTTAATGCGATGGCATATCGAAAAGGAAGTACTTACTATATAAAAGTTTACGGAGGACTAGCTAGGCATGGGGCCGTGACTAGAGATGCTCTAATTATGGTTTTTTGTCATGAGATGGGCCATCAACTTGGTGGTTCACCACTTATGGACATTTCTAGTTCCGTTGATTGGGCCGCGACTGAAGGGCAAGCTGACTATTTTGCTGCCCAAAAATGTTTTAAGCGAGTTATAAAAAATGAAAATGTTAAAATTGACGAATCAACTACTGATCCTTATCTCGTTGACCAATGTAACAATGCGTATAATAACTACCAAGATTTTCAAGTATGCCTTAGATCTGGGATTGCCTCAACTCATCTAATTAATTTGATGTCTGATTTAATGGACAGAGATCCTAATTCGGTTAATTTTTCTACTCCCGATCAGGAAATTGTTATTTCAACTAAAGAGAGTTATCCATCACTACAGTGTAGACTTGATAGTTATTTTCAAGGAACCCTTTGTAATATTGATCCCTACTCTCCAAGCACATTAGACCCTAGTGAAAATAGCTGTTCGCGAGCTAATGGAGACTTGATTGGTAATCGTCCTCTTTGTTGGTATAGACCTTAATTCAGATGTTTAGTTTAAAAATAAATCCAAGATTTAATGATACTGATGCTCTAGGACATGTGAATAATACGGTCGTAGCAGAGTGGTATGAAGATGCGAGAAGGCCCATATTTGAACTGTTTAATCCTACTCTTGATATAAAAAAATGGAATCTTATTATTGCTAGAATTGAAATTGATTATCTTAAACAGATTGAATACGTTGATAAAATTGAGATCCAAACTGAATTTAACAAACTTGGAAGATCATCAATGGGTATTGTTCAAAATATTATTGTAGAGGGAGAGATTAAGGCAAAAGGTCTATGTACTATGGTTTATTTTGACTACGAGAAAAATAAAAGTGCAGAAATTCCACAAGAGATTAGAGTCGAACTAGAAAGACATATTCTTAAAAATTAATCATTCATTTCTGGCTTCCATGGAGTATTAAGATCCACCTCCACATCTGCAGGAATTGTTTTTCTAAGCTGCTCAAAATATTCAGTTGTAACATATTGGCCTTTTAAAGCAGCAGTAAATGGTGTGACCATCCCTGCATCGACAACATCTATTCCTGATTTTTTCAATCTATCGATTAGAGCAACTACTGCAATTTTTGCAAAATCAATATGATCATAAAATACTGTGTCTGGACTAAAAAGATTACCATCTCGATTACCAATCGATCCACCAACAAGTTTCCCGCTAGAATCCCAAACTTCAATTGAAAATGCGCTACCTTTTGCAAAACTCTCTTTTAATCCATTAACTAAATTCTCATTTTTATATCTTGAACTACCTTCTGGTTGACCTTTTCTCCTCTGACTTATAACTTTCTCTAAACATTGATCAATATCTTTATTAAAAGTTACGCTATGGCCTTGCCTAAAAAGGGTTCTTATTTTTTTATATAACTTTTTATAAGTTTTTCCCTCTAAAGTGTAACTATATTCAATTACCCCACGAACCTTAGGATAAAACCACCCTGTCTGATAAAGTACTGGGCCAAGTTTCCCATCAATTACAATAAGCTCCATATTCTCAGTATCAAACATTTTATTTATTTGATCTTTTGAAACAAACTGAGCTTCCCCCTCGAGATCGAACCAAACTAATTTTCCTTTAGAAGTCAGCTCTTCAAAAGTATTCTTCGCTAAATTTTTATTCTCTTTTTGAAGATCAATAGCGCTAAGAGCACCTCCGTCTTTAAGTGCACTAAATTTTTCAAATGCTACCTTCGTTTGGTTCTCAGCTTTCACAACACTTACTGCAATTCAAAACCCTTTAAATCCATATTGTTTTAAGTTTTGAATTGCTTCACTATAAGTAATTACGATTTCTGATAAATT
>DAOVTR010000159.1 GCA_030633015.1 Bdellovibrionales bacterium | reverse complement strand
CTCAAACAAATCTAAATAAAAAAAATGGAGTATCCCTTGGCCTGGGAATATACTGAAAAAGTTAAAGAGTTATTTTTAAATGCCTTGTACCGGAGGCCCAACTCATTTTTTGGGCAAATGGCAGATGCTGATGCAACTGGACAGCATGGTTCAATAGAGTGCGGTGATGCCATTGTTTTTTACCTAAAAATGAAAAAACACCCAACTGACCCCCTTAAAGATAAGATTTTACAGGCAAGATATGAAACTTTTGGGTGCACCTCTGCAATTGCTTCATCTGAAGCTTTATGTGCAATTATTGAGGCAAATAGATTTAGCCCTATTGATGCCCTTAAGATTAATAATGGCCACATTGTTAAATTTTTAGGAGGTATTCCTAGCCAGAAATTGCACTGTTCAATTATGGGCGCTGAGGTGTTAAAAGCCGCTATTTATGATTGGGCATTAAAAAGAGATGTTGATCTGAAAAAACTTGGCTTAAGTGAAAAGGATTTTAATGATGGAGAAGATGATCTGTGCACCTGTTTTTCACTTTCACGAGGCTTTATTAGTAGCAAGATTGATCAACTTAATTTAAAGACAGTAGAACAAGTTGAGGGCGCAATTAAGGCCGGAGGCTCTTGCGGTAGATGTGTTGATGCACCAAATGGTATAACACATCTTTTGTCTGAGATAAACTCTTCAAAAGATAAGGTGGTTGAAGTTACGTTAGTCCCCAAGAATTTTGAGCAAAAAATAAGAGATTCAATTGAGGAATTAATCAAACCTATTGTACGCAAACATAAAGGTGAGATTGAGCTTGTTGCAATAAAGGAAAATCTAGTTTATTTGCAATTTGAAGATATTTCAAAGGAGCATACCTTTGATCAAGATAAGATGAAATATACTATACAAAAATTTCTACAAGATACGGTCTATGAAAATACGACCATCGTTGATATTTAAAGCTCTGAAGTGTTTCAGAGCTTTAAATATGTTTTATTATTATTTTTGATCTTTTTCTTCGAACAGTAGGGAGTCATCAAGTTTTTGTTTTTGCTCTTTTGTAAGAAGTGATCTTATTTTAGTAATCATTTTAATTCTCTGTTTAAGCATCTCTTTTTGATTATCAGCGATTTGATCAATTAGCTTATATGCTTTGTCTTGATCAATTTTTGATTGTGAAAGATGTTTTTCTAAATTATGTCTAAGATCTTGCATTTCATTTCTCATTTCATGCATATTATCTTTATTTCCTTCAATGGCCTTTCTGAATTGTTGTTTTTGCTCTTTGGAAAGATCTAAATTTCTATAGATTCCCATTCCTCGTGATTTTCTCGATTTATTAAAGTCTCTTCTTTTTTCTCTACTGTGTCCTGGCCCTCTCATCTCTCCGCTACTTCTGGTTTCATATTTTTTGGAGTCCTTTTTTGAGCCCCAAAAACTATAGGTGTTGGAAAATGGAGCGATTATTAGGCCCATGGTAATCAGTATTGGTAGAATAAGTTTTGAATTCATTATGCATCCTCCTGTAGAATGTTTTCATAAGTTAAAAATAAATTTTCAAGGTCATCATTTTCATTGCCATAAGAGTAGAGATCATCTTGAGAGTCTAGGTCTAGAAGCTGAGAATATTGCTGGCTCAAAAGTGGTTCTTGTTGGGTATTGTATAGGTTGTTTTGATCCATAACAAAGAACATAATAATTAAAAGGGAAGAGAGGGTGATCATTGGGTAATAATATCTTGGCTTTAGATGGTTGCATTCACATTCAATTTTATTATCTTTTATAATGTTATTTAAAATACGATTCTCTCCATTCCAATTATGGGTAAGCTGATTTTCTGATTCAATAAATTTTTCTTTTAAAAGTTTATCATTCATAGCGGTTTCTCTAGTTGATTATTGAGTTTTTTTAGTGCTCTTGATGATAGTGATTTTACAGTACCCACAGGGATATTCAGCTCTTTTGCAATTTCATCAAAATTCATATCTTGGAGATATTTTAATATTAAAATCATTCTGGATTTATGATCAATTTTTTGAAGGTATATATTTAGATCATTTTGGTTATCAACTTGATCATTGCCGCTTGTGTCTTCAGAACCCATAGATAACATATTTCCAACGTAGTTAAAGGCCGTTTTTGCTCTTCTTTTTAGATCAAAACTTTTATTTATTGCAACTCTTCTAAGCCAAGGAAGTACATGTTCAGGACTTTGTATTTTGGATATATTTTTTCCGTAGCTAATAAATACTTCTTGCATAATTTCCTCGGCTTGTTGCAAGTTACCAGTATAATGAAAGCTTAGGGATAGGATCGTTTTACAATGGCTACGATAGGCACTCTCAAGTGGTAATATCTCATCTTTTTGTCTATCCATACCATGTTTTCCTAGCACAACTTGCTTTCAAAACCACTTATAAACTATTAACGTTCTAGCTAGCAAAGTAGTTGCAAAAAATAATACATTAATTAATTATCTTATAAAATTAAATAGTTAAGCAATAACAAAAATGAATTTTAATCTAGATTTTTTAATACTCTAGAGATGGAGTCGGTTAGTTCTTCTGGAGTGAAAGGCTTTCTAAGGACATCTTTTACATTAAAATTATTAATATCTTCATCTGTAAGATCAGATGCTCCAGTTACTACGATTGTAACTGGACGATCGTTGGGAGGTAGGGTTTGAATCTTTTCTAAAAGTTCTAGTCCTCCATTGCCTATTTCCATTCGAATATCTGTGACAAGGATATCAATGAAGTCGTTCATAATTATTTCAAATGCGGAATTAGCATTGTTAGCAGATTTTAAAAATACATCTTCCTTGCTTAAAGAGTGGTTTATGATTTCTATTATTTCGGGCTCGTCATCAACAATTAAAACGGATCTCTTTTTCATTGGCATTTACCTGTAAAATAGTATGGAAGGTAATTCCTTCCATACTATTATAACAAATTTTATTTGCCAGGGCACTGCTTTTTAACATTTTCCTCAATATTTTTATCGCCATAGGCCTTGTCAAAGAAAGCAGAAAAACTTTCGGCCAATTTTTTTGCCGAAACTTCATAAGCTGCTTTATCTTCCCAAGTATTTATTGGGTTTAACATTTTTGTAGAAACATTTGGACACTCTGTAGGAACATTTAAGTGAAACATCTCATTTTTTACAAATTCCACGTTATCTAGTGATCCATCAAGTGCAGCTGTAACCATTGCTCTAGTGTAATTAATATCAATTCTTTTTCCTACGCCGTAGCCGCCGCCACTCCAGCCAGTATTAATTAAAAATACCTGGGAGTTATACTTCCCCATCTTTTCTCCAAGCATTTTTGCATAGATTTCAGGATTTAAAGGCATAAAAGGTGCACCGAAAAA
The DNA here is from genome assembly GCA_030633015.1 of Bdellovibrionales bacterium. Next base: position 1,527 of record DAOVTR010000159.1, on the reverse strand, counting down.
TCTAGAAAAAGATGGTTGAGGCTCAGTTATTCCGGTTTCAGTTCCTGCTAGTTTACTGGTATATCCCATTAAAAACCATAACATTGCTTGGTCTTTATCCAATTTTGAAATTGGAGGAAGTACGCCGTAGGCATCAGCAGTTAGAAAAATAATAGTTGTAGGATGATTTGCAGTTGAAGACTCTTTAGTATTACTTAAGTATGCAAGAGGGTAAGACGCTCTTGAATTTTCAGTAATTCTTGAGTCATAAAAATCAAATTCTCCATTTGGATACATTAAAGCATTTTCAATAATTGACCCGTGATTTTCGTAGTTATCATCATGCATAACTGCTTTATAAATTTCAGGCTCTTTTTCTGGGTTAATGTCAATGAATTTGGCGTAACATCCATATTCAAAGTTGGCAATTCCGTCTTCACTCCATCCATGCTCATCATCACCTAGAAGAGCTCGGTCTGGATCTGCAGAAAGAGTTGTTTTTCCAGTCCCAGATAGCCCAAGTAAAAGAGCAGAATCTCCATTTTTTCCTTCATTTGCACTACAGTGTAGAGATAAAATATTATTTAGCGGTAGAAGGTAGTTCATAACAGTAAAAAGCATTTTTTTCATACTTCCCATGTAGGCTGAACCAATTACAACCCCTAGTTTTCTGTCCATATCTACAGCAACGGCAAGATCAGAAGTGTTGCCATTAGGAAGTTTTCTAAGTCTTCCTTCGTATTTTTTAGCATCTAATTTATTGTATGGCAGAACCAATAGACTAAAACCATCATTGTAAAAAATACTTTTTTCAACGTCTTTTGGAATTGGTCTAAACATATTGTCAATAAAGACAGTATGAAGAGATTGATCAACAACAGTTCTTACAGGTAGGGCATATTGGGAATCTGCTCCAATTACTCTATCTGTAACATAGCAATTATCATGCTCTTTCATGAAATTAAGGCCATCTTCAAAAAGCATATCAAATGTCTCTTCAGTGATAGGAATGTTGTTGGCCGCAGTCCAGTCAACATTCGCTTCACTTGAAGCTCTTTTTACAAGAACTGTATCCTTAGGACTTCTTCCTGTTGATTCTGGTGGAACCCAAGTAGCAAGGGCGCCATACTTAGAAACAAGTGCTTCCTTGTTTTTGATAGAATCTTTGATCATATCAACTCTTGGAATATTAACCTTAGCCTGTTTGTGGCCGTCAATCATGGCCTGAAGCTTTTCATTTAAATTTGTCATTTGTCTTCCTTTTTTTGTTAATGTTTATTTAAATTATTATAAAGTTTTAATCACCAACTTTTTAATGAAAAAAAATCAATTTGTCAGCAGATAAATGCAAAATTTCTATTTTATTTAAATAGTTTATTGAGCATTTAGGTAGCCATTATATTATATTTAGGGCATATTACAGCTTTTTAATTTTTTATTTCAAGTGAGAAGCTCTATCGGGAAAAGATAATATGACTTTAAAAAAATTAGATATTATTAAAAATCTTCTTGAGGAGTCCAAGTCATACGGGACCTTAGAGCAGATTG
>DAOVTR010000097.1 GCA_030633015.1 Bdellovibrionales bacterium | reverse complement strand
AAACAGGTGTACTCGCAAAAATACCTGATGATCTATCACAATCTTTATCTCTTGCTATTTTGGATGTTGCAGGAGCTCCTGCTCAAACTCAAAGACTAGTAAAACCAAATCAAACCGTTGTCATTATTGGAGCTGGAGGAAAATCAGCAACAATTTGTTCGTCAGTTGCAAAAAACATTTTAAATGATAGTGGTCAATTAATAGGGATACAGCCAAAAGGAAAAGAATTTGATCGTGCCAATTCTCTTGGTTATTTTGATAAACTTCTTGATCTTGATGCAACAAATCCAATTGAATGCATGGAAGGGATTAAAAAAGTAACTGACGGTAAAATGGCAGACGTTGTAATTAATTGTGCAACAGCAATAAATAGTGAAATGTCTTCAATCATGTGTGCAAAAAAGGAAAACAGTATCGTTTATTTTTTTACAATGACTACAAGTTTTACAAAAGCTGCACTGGGCGCTGAAGGTATTGGTTCAGATGCAACTTTAATAATTGGCAATGGATATGCAAAAGACCATGCTAAAATAGCTCTTAATGTTATAAAAGAAGACCAAAAACTTAAAGAGTTATTTGAAAAAGTCTACATATAATTATTATGAAAACAATTTGTTTTATTGGCAGCCATAAAAATGCTGGCAAAACAACCGCATTTAATTTCACTTATAAGTCTTTATTAAAAGAAGATACTCGTATCTGTTTATCATCCATTGGAATAAATGGTGAATTTAGTGATAATTTAAGTGCAAACAAAAAACCCAAAATAGTCATGAATCCTGGAACTTTTTTTCTTACAGAAAGAGGTCATCTTAAAAATAAGCTAGGATCATTTAAAATTTTAAGAACCTTTAATCCACCTATTTATAAAAAGAGATATATACTCGCAAAATGTATTTCAAGATTTGACTGTCTAATGGAAGGGCCAAATGAAAAAGAGAGTGTATTAAATATAAAAAAACAGTTATTATCATATGATTTTGATTTTTTTTTAGTCGATGGCTCAATAAACAGATCATTTATCGCAAATCCTGAAATCTGTGACGTAATGAATCTTTCCGTATCCATTACAGACGATAACAAACAAAACCAAGAGATCCATGATTTACTATATTCAACGCAAATTCCTATTTGTAATCTGTCCATTAAAAAACTACTCGCTCCATATATTAAGGATTCAAAAAATAAATTAATTATAATAAATGCTGATGGCAAACTTTTATACAGCAACACTGAAGGAGCGCTACAAGACCTCTCTTATTTAGACTTACAACTAAAAGATCAAAAAAAAGTTTTTATATACTTAAATGGTGCAATCACAAATAATTTAATATCATTTATATCACAACAAAACATTGAACTCATCTTGGAAAACTTCACTTTAGCTAAAACAAATTTTAAAATTTTAAACAACACAACAACACTTTCACTGTATAATCAAACACTGCTTGACACGATTTTTACAAAACAAAGCAGTAAAAACATTATTAAATTCCCTGAAAGCACAAAAGTTATAAATTTATTTAAAGGAGAAGATAGCTATGCTTACCTTGGATAAACATTATATTAATAGTGAACTCTACTTTGAACTTGAATTTGATAATTTCATTAAACTGTTTAATTTTAATTTACCTATTTTAAATAACTATATTTTAAAACCATTAGATAGTAGTAGCGCTAATTTATATTTTTCAAAACTTAAAAAGCTCTCTTCTACTTTTAATAAAGATATAAATCTAAATCCTATTTTTGATATTTTAAAAGAAATCCAACCAATTCATTTTGATATATTAGCTCTTCAAGAAAAAAAGACGACATTAGATAATCTCTTTAACATAGGAACGTTTCTTAAGACAATTACTTACTTAGTTGAGCTTTCAAAAGAAAATCTCTATTTAAAGCAGGAATTCGTTACTATCAAAGAAATACTCCTTTTGCTAAATAAGTATTTAGAAGATGATTTTTCAAACTTAAAACCCTCTCCTGAGCTTGCCTCAATCATGGAGACAAAAAAAATCGCCGATGATGATCTAATAAATGCAATAAAAAAAACCGAAAAAGATATAAAACAAATCTATAACCTACAAATACTTTACCCTCTACAGAAAAAAATAGATTTGGGAAGTGAACATATAACTGCTCTTTCAAAAGATAAAGATATTAATCTTTCAAAAACAAAAGAAGGGATTTATGTTTCAATCAGCTTTGATGGATCTCTCGAACCTTTTCTTGCAAACGATAATAACATTGAACAAACACTGCATAAGGAATCTCAAAGTTTATTAGAAATAGTCACAACTCAACTTAATCCATTTACTGAAAAAATTAAAAACTTATATTTTACTACTCAAAATAGCGCTTACCTTCTATCTCTTTTAAAAGGGAAACTAAATAACAATTTAACAATACCATCTCTTTCAAGCGAGACTCAACTTTCAATAAAAAATGGGAATCTACCCTCTCTATCAACACAAACCAAAGACTATATCCCTCTCAATATTGAACTTAAAAAAGGCGTTAATGTAATATTTGGGGCAAATGTAACAGGAAAATCAACGGTTTTAAAAACATGTTATTTCATATCAACTATTGCATGCTTTGGACTACCTGTTCCTGCAGAGGATTTAACTCTAAACTTCAGTAACAACATATTAATTCATACGAAAAACTCTGGAAGTATTCAAACCAAAAGATCATCTTATTCTGATGAACTGTTTTTTTTACAAGAAATCTTTCAAAATAAAAGTCTGATTTTTATAGATGAGTTTTTTAATTCCACCAATCCTCTTGGTAGTGAACAATTAATGAATTTTTTTATCGACGTATTAAGCAAGCAAAATTTAATATTACTATTTACAACCCATTTTACAAAAATCTTAGAACGAACTGATTTGAAAATCTTTAAGATGCTTGACGAAATCGAGCTCGATAATAAATCTAATAATAAGACTTCTCTAAATGATCTTCTTTCCCAGACTCCTTTTAAACCGAAACACTTAAAAACAGTAAATATAGATGAGATTATAACAGAACAAAAAAAATCACTACTACTACCTTTAAAATTTAATTTCCCACAAGAGATAAAAGATTTAATTAATAATTACTTAAAGGAAAAATAACATGCCTTCAATTGAACTGAATAAAAATCAAATTAATTACGTCAAAAAGGTTGCAAAAGACATTAGCTTAGATGTTCAACAATTTATTGACTTACACTCGTCTGTTTCAACTGAACGGGCACTTCTTAGACTATATGGAGTAGATGGCGTCGACGAACAAAACATTCCTATTGTAAACACCGTCGTAGATAAACTAAAGCAACAAGAAGTGATTAATGATGGCATTACATTTAACATCGCCAAAGCTATGGTCCATAAGCAAAGAAACATAACTGAGATTTGTGAATTAATTTGTAATGACGCTATTAACTTCAAAGATCTACCATCAATTTCAAAGACAACATTAGATTTAACAATAAAATCTCTAAACAAAAGTGCTATTGGTATCCTTGAAAGGACTGCTAAAAACAAACAAGCAAAAATCGATAAATTAAAACTTGGCCCAAAACCATGGAAATATTTAATTGTTGCGACTGGAAATATTTATGAAGATCGAACTCAGGCAAAATCAGCGGTAAATAGCGGTGCTGATATTATTGCAGTTATAAGATCTACTGCTCAATCCCTCCTAGATTATGTTCCTTACGGAGCAACAACCGAAGGGTTTGGCGGAACATTTGCTACTCAAGAAAATTTTAAAATTATGAGAAAGGCCCTAGATGAAGCATCCGATGAGTCCGGTAGATATGTTCGATTGGTTAACTACTCTTCTGGATTATGTATGGCAGAAATTGCAGCATGTGCTGCCTTTGAAGATTTGGATATGCTTTTAAATGATTCGATGTATGGTGTATTATTTAGAGATATTAATATTAAAAGAACATTAATTGATCAGTATTTCAGCAGACTAATATGCTCTAAAGCAAATATAATAATTAATACTGGTGAGGACAATTACCTTACAACATCTGATGCTATTGAAAGTGCCCACACCGTTATTGCCTCTCAACTTATTAATGAAGCAATGGGAAAGACTGCCCTACTCGACGACAAGCTTCTAGGTTTAGGACATGCATTTGAAATAAATCCTGAAGTTGAAAATAGTTTTCTATATGAACTTGCACATGCCCAACTATCAAGACAACTTTTCCCTAATGCTCCACTTAAATATATGCCTCCTACAAAATACAAAAGTACAGATATTTTCTTTTCTCACTGCCAAGATGCAATGTTTAATCTTGCATCAGTCACAACCGGACAAGAAATACATTTAGCAGGAATACTAACTGAAGCAATACATACACCATTTATGCAAGATAGGGCAAAGTCCTTAAAAAATATTAATTATATTTTTAATACTGCTAAAGATCTAGGATCAGAAATTGAATTTAAAAAAGATGGCTTCATTCAAAAAAGAGCACAAGAAGTACTCGATAAATCTGAAAAACTATTAGAGGAGATATCAAGCATGGGACTTTTTAAAGCAGTATCTAAAGGTGTATTTGCAGATATTAAAAGATCCGAAAATGGAGGAAAAGGACTTGAAGGAGTCTTTAAAAAATCTAAACAATATATTAATCCGGTAATGAATAGTTTAACTGGAGAAAAGAAATGAATAATTCAACATTAATTAAACCGTACGGCGATACGCTAAATGATGGAAAGATTCAACTTTCATTTACTCTACCCGTAGAAAATGGTGCAAGAGCAAAAAAAGCAGCTGAGGAATATCTCTTAAAACTTAATATGCAAAATATACAAGTTATTTTTCAAGAAAGTCTAACAAGTGGTTTTACTTTTTTTGTTGCATACGCTGAAGGAAAACCAACCATTGATTTTAATGAAATTAATGCCAGTGAAATCCAAGTTAAAATCATGGATTTTTATGAAATTAATAATTTAATTAAAACTAAACTAAATAGAAAATTAAATGTTATTGGCGCAACAATTGGAAGCGATGCCCATACGGTTGGCATTGATGCTATAATGAATATGAAAGGCTATAATATGGATTATGGCCTAGAACGATATCCTGAAATCGAGGCTATAAATCTAGGTGCTCAAGTACCATGCGAAACTTTATTAAAAGAAAGTATTAAACAAAATGTGGATGCTATTTTAGTTTCTCAAACCGTTACACAAAAAGATTCTCACATTAATAATTTCACCGAATTTATAGAACTGCTTGAAGTAGAAAATATTAGATCAAAATTTATTGTACTTGCTGGCGGCCCACGCATTTCTAACGATCTGGCCATTGAACTTGGCTATGATGCTGGATTTGGATCAGGAACAATTCCATCTACTGTTGCATCTTTTATTGTTACAAAATTAATTGATTTAAAGGAGTCATAATCATGTCAAAGAAGCTAAAACTTGATAATTCTGAAAAACTCTATGACCAAGCACTTGATCTTATTCCTGGTGCCATTTTAGGAATTCGTAGACCTTATAATTTTGTTCCTGGTGAATATCCAATCTTTTTTGAAAGCGCTAGCGGTGGAAAAGTAAAAGATGTTGATGGAAATGAATATATTGATATGCTTTGCGCCTATGGACCAATTATTTTAGGCCATAAGGAAAAAGAGATAGATCAAGCAGTATGCGAACATATTGGTAATAATGGCTTTTGCATGTCACTTACCCAAGAAGTACAAAACAAGCTTGCTTTAAAACTTAAAGAGATCATTCCTTCATGTGAAAAATCTGTCTTTATGAAGACCGGTTCAGATGCTACAACGACAGCGATTCGAATTGCTCGTGGCCATACTAATAAACTTAAAATACTTCGCTGTGGCTACCATGGATGGCACGACTGGTGCGTGGAGGTAAAAGGTGGCATTCCTGAAAAACTATATGAAGATGTTCATGAATTTCAATATAATAATTTAGAAGAATTAGAAAAACTTTTAAATACTCATAAAGATCAAGTTGCAGCAATTATTATTACACCAATTGGCCACCCACTCGCAGAAAAAGTTCAAATGCCAAATGATGGATACCTTCAAGAAGTTCAAAATCTTAGTAAAAAACATGAGACTGTTTTAATATTTGATGAAATAAGAAGTGGCTTCAGAGTTAACCTTGGTGGAGCACAAAAGGAATTTAATGTTACTCCAGATCTATCGGTTTTAGGAAAGGCAATTGGAAATGGATACCCGCTAAGTGCTGTTGTAGGGAAAGCAGAAATTATGGACGTTTTAAAAGACAAGGTGTTTTT
>DAOVTR010000175.1 GCA_030633015.1 Bdellovibrionales bacterium | reverse complement strand
TTAAGTCAAAATGATGCTCAGGCCGTAGATGATATAAAGGTGTCAGATAAGCTTACAAAACTTGTAAAAATAGCTATTGAGACAGATGAGATATCTTCAAAAGAGCTTTTTTCCGGTTTTTTTACTGAGAGAATAAAAAAACCATTATCTCCTACTGTACTTTGTGATAAAATTAACTCTTTAATCTAGAATAAAAATGAATAAAGATAGGATGTATATTCTTGCAGGTCTTTTTACAACATTAATAGTTGTTGCCGTAACCCTTTATTTTAGAACTAATATGTTTGATTTTTAACTGATGTTAGATATTTCTTGGATTGGTTTGGTTTAAGAATAAACTTATTTATACCAAGATTTTTCAAAATAAACTCAGGAATTCTTATTCTATAAAAAGTTCCCTTTTCATGGTTTTGTTTGGTCATAATATTGGTTTTTGAAGATATTATGGAATGTATACGTCCATGGCTATAGGGAACAAAAAGGTCAATTTGCTCTTGTTGTGATAGAAAGTAGTCCAATATATATTTTTTGAGATTTTCCATATCAATTTTATCAAAAGTTGATACAAGAAAACTATCCTTGTATTGTCTTAGGATTATTTTTTGTTCAAATATATTGGGTAGTTTATCTTTTTTATTAAAAATAATAATCTGTTTTTTATCTGAAAGATTAAGATCATTTAATACTTCATTTGTAACTTCTAATTGTTTTTTAAAGTTAGGATCTGAGATATCACATACAACGACTAAAAGGTCTGCTTCCAAGGCTGATTCAAGTGTTGTTTTAAAACCGTCAATCAATGTATTTGGCAGGTTCGAAATAAAACCAACAGTATCAATCATGATCATTGGAGGCTTTGTGTTAGGATTTAAAGTACGATATGTTGAGTCTAGGGTAGCAAAAAGCATATCCTCTTCAAGAATATTGACGTTACAAAGTCTATTCATAAGAGAAGATTTTCCCGCATTTGTATAGCCCACAAGGGCAGCAGTTATTGCTTTATTATTTCGTAGTTTTTTTTGTTCGTTTCTAGACACTACGACTTGTTTTAACTCTTTTTTAAAAAATTTAATTCGATCTCGTATGATTCTTCTATCAAGTTCAATTTGTTGTTCACCTTCACCACCCTTAACGCCGATACCACCTTTTTGTCTTCCTAGATGAGTCCAAAATCCTGATAATCGAGGCAGAATATATTGAAGTCTCGCAATTTCTATTTGAATTTTAGCTTCTTTGGTTCTGGCATGTTTTGCAAAAATTTCTAAAATAACATGGCATCTATCGACTACGGATAATTTAGTAATTTTTTTAATATTTTTTATTTGTCCAGCGGTTAAATCAAAATCAAATACTAATAATTGAGATCCATCTTCTTTTGCTTGATTTGCAATTTCAATAAGTTTTCCACTTCCCAATATGGTTGAAGGATCAATCGACTTTCTATTTTGGATATATTCGCCACCAGCCTCAACACCCAGGGTCCTGAGTAGCTCTCTAAGCTCATTTAAGGAGCGTTTTGTGGATAACTCATTTTGGTGTTCTTTGAAATTATGACAGATAAGAGAAACTAGTGTGGCCTTTATATCTGTAGAAATGTGGAATTCATTATCTAACATTGAAATACCTTATATCGTAAGTGATATTGATAAGGAAGCTAATAATTATTCTAAGATTTTCACTCAATTAGTTTTATCAATTTAAAATTATCTTATGATGGGCCTATTTGGCGTAAAGATAACCAACGAAATTAGTCGACTACCAAGTATTTTCACTATTATTATGATCATGTGTTGACAATAATTTTGAGCTAAACTTATAATTTTATTAAGGTATTATACTGGTATTTTTTAATGCAATGAAGGATTCATTGTTTATCCATGGAGGAAATGTGTCAGAATTAAATGCTCTTTTTTTGACGAAATTTACTGATGACATTTTAGCAATAACTATATCAATTTTGGTGTTAGTTGTAGCTGTTATTTTTATGTATTGGCTATACAACAGAAGAAAGTTTCATAAGCTTTCTCATCAAATCCCTGCAACTGTTGTAAAAAATTATTTGGATTCAATCATTCAAAATTCAACGGCGTTAAAATCGTCACTGTTTAGAGGAGGAGGGTTAGAAATTGGAGAAGGGATTCCATCAGTTAAACCTGTAAGTGATCTTCCTACAGGCAATGTTCCAGTTGAAGAGCTTAATCAAAAAAATGCAGAGATATCATCTTTAAATAGTAGGGTCTCTGAAAAAGAAAGAATTATAAAAGAGTTAGAATCTAAAGTTTCTTCTTTGGAAAAATCTTTCACTGCAGGGGATAATACTGAGCAAGTTAGTATTATGGAAAATGAGATAAATTCTCTTAAAGATCAATTGAAAACGGCAAAGGAATCAACAGGTGGTGGAGATCCTGATGTTGAGAAAAGATTAGAAGAGGTGACTCAAGAGAGAGATGATCTTAAAGAGCGTTTAATGGAGTATGAGATTATTGAAGAGGATCTTGCAAATTTGAAAAGGCTGCAGCAGGAAAATGAGCAATTAAAAAATTCACTTGCAAAATATGAAGATGGTGGAGCTGCTTCGGAAGCAGAACCAGAACCGGAAGCAGAACCGGAACCGGAGGCAGAACCAGAACCGGAAGCAGAAGCAGAACCGGAAGCAGAACCAGAACCGGAAGCAGAACCAGAACCGGAAGCAGAAGCAGAACCGGAAGCAGAACCAGAAGCGGAGGCAGAACCAGAACCGGAAGCAGAACCAGAACCGGAAGCAGAAGAGGATGATTTAGAGTCTCAGATGGCAGCAGCAATAGATGATACTCCACCAGCTGAGCAAGAGCCCGAGGCGTCTGCGGAAGAGGATGATGTGCCAGAAAATTTGCCAGCAGGCGATAGTGGTGAGCATAAATCAGCAGAAGAATTGCTTAGTGAATTTGAAAAAATGTTAGGCTAAATTTAAGTAGGAGTGTATATGAAATTTTATTTTTTTATTTTGGTACTTCTGATGTCTTCTACTTGGGTTTATGGAAATATTAATAAAAAGAAAATGCCAGTCAAGCCAAACATAATTATTAAAGAAGTAGACCATCCCTTGCTTAAAAAATATAAAAAACAATATAAGGATAAAAAAAGTTTAGTTAGCCTTAAAAAAGAGACACTTAAATTAGGAACAAAAGCGGTTCCAATATTGACTGATGTCATGAAAAGTGGAAAATTTCCAGAAAAAAATAGGTGGATTGCGACTTTTTTATTAGGAAAAATTATGGGAGTTAAATCTGCTCCGTTTTTAGTTAAATTTTTAGATCATCCTAGTTGGGTTATGAGAATGGCAAGTCTAAAAACTCTTTTGGCATTAAAACAGGATAAATATAAGGATAAATTTGTAGAACTATTGAAAGATAAATCATTTATTGTAAGAGTACAGGCCCTAAATAATATTAGAAAATTAAAAATTAAATCAGTAGCTTCAAATGTTTGGGAAATGCTTTATGATAAGAGTAATTATTATACTAATAAAAAGTCAAAAGGGCTAAAAAGAACTAATATAATTAAAAATATTATTACTACTGTTGGAGATCTTGAGTTTAAATTAGCAGCAAAGCCATTATCTAAAATGATTAATAACAATAAATATAAGGATATATTTTCTCAGATTGAGTATTCACTAGAAAAAATAACAGGAAAAAAAGCACCGAAAGGAAATATTCAATCTAAAAGGATTTTTTGGAATCGCTTGTCTGCAAGTAGTAAAAAAATTTAGAATTCACTTTCAAGCTCTTTACTTCTAAGTTGTTCAATCTTTTCAATTCTTTTGTTTATATCAACTATTCTTTTTATTCTATAGAGAGTTGTTTTCTCAAATATGCCATCTGAGTAAATATTTTTCCAACCCTGCAAAAAATCTTGTTCTACAAGTTGTTTTTTAAAGACTGTAACTTTTGTGACTTCAATTGATCCTCTGTATCCTTTAGAAGCATTAACAATTACTTTAAATTTAGCTGCCTTGACGGCATCACGTTTACCAAAAGATTCGGTAAAGTTTAACTGTAGAGTGTTATCAATCCAACGAGTTTTAATAATACCTGATTCTGCATCTTGGATTTCAAGGTCAAAAGTTTTCATGACTTCTAAAATGGCCTGCCAAGTCGTGTTATAATCAGCACTAAATACTTGAGATGGAATTTCAAATTCTTCAGCAATATATTTGAACTGCTTATATGATGAACAAGAAGAAAGTAAAAAAAATAGCATGGCACTCAAAGTAATTTTTTTGATATTATTCATACATATATGGTAGCTTATAAATATTAAGCTGTGGACTTTTTTTAATGATCTTATTCGTTTTTTGATTTTGGAGTATGGATGGAATTTTTAGATTTGGCAAGAAAAGTGTTAGAGAGTGAAGCGGATGCCATCTTGGGTGCAGTCGGAAGATTAAATGATTTAGAGATTAATAAAATTGTAAATATTTTTAAAAAATTAATTGAGACGAAAGGAAGCCTCATTATAAGTGGAGTTGGAAAATCAGGTATAATAGCTGAAAAAATGTCTTCGACATTTTCTTCATTAGGTCAACCATCATATTTTTTACATCCAACAGATGCCATGCATGGAGATCTTGGAAGAATATCTGAAAATGATGCCATTATTTATATTAGTAAATCAGGCATGGAGGCCCCGGACGA
>DAOVTR010000121.1 GCA_030633015.1 Bdellovibrionales bacterium | reverse complement strand
TTTTTGATATACCCCTTAATATTACGAAATAACTCTTTAATTTGCTTAGAGGTATAAAAACGATACCCTACTTGTTGCACGTGACCTGTAATAATAAGTTTCCAGCTATTCATAATTTTTTAAGAAATGAAAAAGTAGGGAGCAAAAAGAACGATATACCCAGTACTAAAAAAAAGCCCTGCCTTATGAATATTTTGTGATGCGCTGGTTCCCATTTTATCTCCAATACTCTTTGTAATTGGTAAAGTAGAAAAATCAAAATTTATAACTTCCAAATAAATTCTAAACACTGCCAAAATTAAGCAAATTAATATAAATGATTCATTGTATGTCTCTTGGTTATTTTGTAAAATGTTATACATATGATTTCGCCTCCTGATAAAAAACATTTAAAAAGCAGTAAAGCTCTTCCAATTATTGAACTTATCGACACATCCACTAATAATTTTTATGCCTTGGGTACCCTAGATAGAAAAAATTACCTACCATCATATAACCATTTAAAATCACTGCTTAAAACACCTTGGAAAAAAGTTGACCAAATCATTATTAATGCGCTTGAACTCATATTAAAAAATAGTGCTCCAATCTACCCTGAATTTTATAAAAATGTCAGTGCTTACTCAAGGGGCCTTGGCGTTGAATATGAATCTATTGCCATGACTTATCTTATTCCAGAAATTGTCAGCTCTATGTCCAAGTGGATGCCAAGAGTACCTACTTTTTTATGGGGTTGTTCTAGCTATTTTCAAGGAAATGATGAAGGAACTCCTAAGCACATCAGACTCTTAGATTTTCCACTCGTAGGAAGTTACGATAATGCAGAAAGAATTTTAATTTTTAATGAACCTGGTTACCAAAAAATAACATCATTTTCTTCAGCTGGTTTTTGCTATCCATCTTTAACTGCTATGAATGAGTCAGGAATTACATTAGCACTTCATCAAAAATTTACACACATATTTAACCCTTCTGGTACTCCAATATTTGAAATAGCTTTTCAACTTTTAAAGCAATGTAACGATAGACAATCAGTACTCTCTTTTTTAAATGGCCAGAAATCAATTTCTTCCTGGGGATTATATATTGGATTACCATCTGGAGAAGTACTATGCTGTGATCTCTTAGGTAAAAAATCAGACATTAAAATACATGATATTAAGCCTGGCCAAGTGCTCTATTTCAACAATTTACTTGAAAACAAAAAGAATAGTTCTTCTAATAAAATCCCCTTTGGCCTTGAAAATCATTGCAGCATGAGAAACAAAATTGCAAAAATCAAAATAAAAAAAATAGTTGAATCAAAGATAGATAATAGTTCTGACTTACTAAAAGAAATATCTACACTCCATCAACATACAGGAATACCTAAGAACTGGGCACAAGATCCAATATCACCACACACAATAACTTCATGTGTTCTTGATCCCATTAACAGTAAAATTATGTATATTCCAGGAAGTGCTCCTAAATATTTTAATGGTGAAATTCATGTGGTAAATAAAATATGGAATAAAAATAAAAAAAGAGAAGTTTTAAATTTAGCCGAGCCAATTAGAAATAATCAATATCTTGGTCTCGAAAACTTAATTCTTGCTCAAACATATTTTGATTTAGGTAAAATTCACAACTGCTATCACAAAATCCAACAGGCAATTTCACTTTTAAATAACTATCCAGAAAAATATATTGCAAATTTTTATTTTTCTGTGTTTCGATTTAAATTTGAAAAAAACCATAATACAAACATAAGGTTATTAAAAGAATTTACTCTATTAGAAAAGAAACTACCCGTATACTTAGCAGATCATTGTCGTCTGTTTATATATCGGCTTCAAAAACACCTAAAACAAAAAATAACAATAAAAGAAATAAATATTAAAAATAATAATTTAAAAAAAGTTTTTAAATTTGAAAGAAAAATCCCTGCAAAAGTATTAATTAAAACCATCTCACCTATTATGAATCCAAGAATTGAATTGTTAGATATTATTTACGGTCATAAAACTTAATCATTCTGATCTTTCGTTTTTGATAAATTTTTAATAATCTTGCCCATTTCACCGGCATAAACATTAATCTGTTTTAAATAATCCATAATCTCCATATGAACTTCGTGAGTTTCAACTGTCTTCAACTTTTGTTGCTTTAGCCTTAATAAATGTTTCATTCTATACTCTTCTTCAAGATCTAAATATAGCTCCATTTTCTCAACACTTCTTTGTGCAACGTCAACATCCATTGATGCAAAAGCATTTTTAATTCTACTAATTTGTTTACATATTTTAAAATGGAAGATTTTTATCTCCTCTTGACCTTCTGATGAAAAATCCATTTTGAGGGCCTCTTTCTTTGCAATTAAAGACAGCATATTTTTATCAATAATATCAGCTACACTCTCAATATCATTCATTATAGAAATCATCCCAAAAATCTCATGAGATAATCTATCATCAAGCTCTTGTTGACTTACTTTAATTAAATATTTACTAACTTTTACTTCAAGATAATCAATTTTATTTTCCCTGACCTGGATTCCTTCTATGATAGATAATTGAGGATATTTTCTATCATTTGTAATTTCATTGTCTATGAAGGGGATAATAATAAATTCAACCATTTTCTCCATAAGTTTTATCATCTGAAAAATCTCATTTCTAGCAAGCTCAATCGCAACTGCGGGATTAGAAATAAGGCTATCATCTAAATGTCTCACGACTGGTTTCAACTCTTTTTCAACTAGATCACTTGATTCAACTTTGTCTTTAGGTTCAGGTATTATTTTATAAATTAATTTTACAAACAAAGGTGTAAATGGAAGAAATAGAAAAGCTAATGTTACATTATATATAGTATGAGCATTGGCAATATCTCTAGCATTATGAAATCCAAAATAATCAGAAATAGTTTTCACCAATACGGTAAAATAAGGAATAATACCAAGAAACAAAAGTGCTCCCAGCACCTTAAAACTAACATGGGCCACTGCAACCCTTTTTGCATTTCTAGTCAAACCAATACTTGCTAGCATCGCAGTTATACAGGTTCCAATATTGGTACCTATAATAAGAGGGATTCCTGCACTTAAAGAAATTAAATCCTCTTTTGCCAAAACAATAATAATCCCCATGAAGGCACTACTGCTTTGAATTATCCCAGTAAATAATGCCCCAAATAAAATTCCCCATACTGGATTTTCTAAACTTTCAATAAGATTAATAAAAGTATCAAAAGTTCTTAGGGGCGCCATGGCATCACTCATTAGCTTCATGCCAAAAAACAGAAGTCCAAAACCAAAAACAGCAGTCCCAAGTTGCCTATACTTATCATTTTTAGAAAGTAGCCGAATAAAAAAACCAAGTGTTAAAACTAAAAGAGCATAATCAGTAATTTTAAAAGCAACAAGTTGAGCTGTAACTGTGGTTCCAATACTTGCTCCTAAAATAACTCCTAAGGTTTGAACAAATCTTAAAAGACCAGCTTCGACAAAACTGACTAACATTACCGTTGTAGCTGATGATGACTGAACAATCATGGTTACAAACATCCCAACACCTAGACCAATAAATCTATTTTTTGTAATGACAGATAAAAAAAGCTTCATTTTATTTCCGGCAACCTGCTTCATACCAGTACTCATTTTATCCATGCCATATAAAAAAAGTGATAAACCACCAAAGAGAGAAACAAGTAACATAAACCAATCAATAGAATGATGTAGTTCAATATTAGCAAATGCGTTACTGGAAATTATCAACATTAAAAATATTAAAAATAATCGAATCATGACCCCTACCTAAATAACTTTTTCTAATTCTGACTTTACTTCAGTTAAAATTCTTCGTTTCAATGGCATAAATATAAAAGATAGGTTTAAGTGCACTTCAATACTGTTATTTAAAAACAAAATTTCAAGAGTAAACCCTTTGCCCGTTGCAGCAATGCGACTGTTATTATCATATTCCATTGTTGATTTTATATTATATTTAGAGATATATTCAGGAGTTAAAACATCTAATACGCTTATATAAGCTTCTTCTGAAGTATTATTTAAATTATATTCACAAGTAAATTCTAAAGACATCTAATTATGATACACCAGTCGAACCAAATCCTCCAGTATCTCTTTGAGTATCACTAAGCTTCTTTGTAAATTTATAATTTGCTCTGGTTACAGGTGCTAAAACAAGTTGAGCAATTCGGTCGCCATGATTAATAACTTCATCTTGCTCTCCCCAATTGCCCATAATAATTTTAACTTCACCACGATAATCACAATCAATCGTCCCAGGAGAATTTAAAACTAGTAAACTATGCTTATAAGACAAACCTGACCTTGGCCTAACTTGAATTTCAAAATTTTCAGGTATTTCAAAACTTAGACCTGTAGGAATTAATACTCTCATTCCTGGTCTAATGGTTAATGAGTTTCTACCAATGCATGCCCTAACATCAGCTCCTGCGGCACCTTTTGTAGAGTAAGAAGGAAGCCCTAGATTATTATCAAAATTATCTAGGGCCAAAATATTAACTGTTATCTCTTCAAATGTCATAAGAAATTAAGATTTGCTCTCACTACCTTTTTTAACCAAAGGTTTAGCAGCTTTAGCAGATAGTTTAATTCTGCCCATTTTATCTATCTCAATAACCTTTACATCAATTTTTTCGCCTTCTTTCATGTAGTCATTTACATTTTCAACTCTTTCATCGGCAATTTCAGAAACATGAACAAGACCAGAAACATTAGGAACAATATCCACGAAAGCTCCGTAATCTTTAATGGAAACAACTGTTCCAAGATACTCACTACCAATTGCAGGACCATTTAATTGTAATTCACACAAACCAATGCATTCATTTATAACATCTGTATCAGTTCCAATTACTTTGATTGTTCCATCCTCTTCACACTCAATTGTAACTTCAAAATTTTCTTGAAGAGCCTTAATATTCTTCCCACCAGGCCCGATCAAAGCACCAATCTTATCTTGAGGAATATTAAAAGCTAAAATCCTTGGAACTCCGGCCTTAAACTCTGCTCGATGAGTTGTAATTGTTTTGGCCATTTCTCCTAAAATATGTTTTCGCCCAATTTTTGCCTGTGCTAAGGATTGCTCAATAATCTCTTTAGTAATCCCCGTAATTTTAATATCCATCTGGATGGCAGTAATTCCTTTTTCAGTTCCTGCAACTTTAAAATCCATATCTCCAAGATGATCTTCATCTCCTAAAATATCTGATAAAATTTTATAATTATCTTTCTCTTTCACTAGTCCCATTGCAATTCCTGCGACTGGAGACTCTATTGGAATCCCTGCATCCATTAACGCCATTGACCCAGAACAAACAGATCCCATTGACGAAGATCCATTTGATTCCATAACTTCACAATTAACTCTTGTTGTATGAGTATAGTCTGCTGGAAAAACAGCCTTTAAAGCTCTTTCTGCTAAGTTACCATGTCCAAGCTCTCTTCTACTTACATTAAATTTACCTCTTGCTTCTCCTACAGAATATGGAGGAAAATTATAATGAAGATAAAATTTATCATAAGATAGTCCTGAAATACGATCACTCATCTGCTCACCTTTGGAGCCACCAACAGTAACAATGGCCATAACCTGAGTCTCACCTCTTGTAAAAAGTGACGATCCATGGGGTCCTACCAGAGGATTTGTTTCTGTTTCAATCTCTCTTACTTCATCAAGTTTTCTACCAGCAATTCTTTTTCCTTCCATTAAAATATCAGCTCTCATCATATTATATAAAAGCTTATCAACAGCACTATAAGCAACTTTTTTAAAGTCAGC
>DAOVTR010000269.1 GCA_030633015.1 Bdellovibrionales bacterium | reverse complement strand
TACTTCAAGTAGTGTATTAATGTTATAACTGCTTTTTAATGTTGGAAGTAACATGTCTAACTTGTCTAATATTTTTTTTTCTTCATTTCTAAGTGATATTAAATTTCTAAAATTAGGTATACTGATATCTTCCTGAGTGAATGTCGAAGAATTATCTGATGCTATTTCAATTTGTCTTATATATTTCTGAGCTGATTCTCCAAAACGAAATTGAATTGGAGAGCCACTGTAGTAAACGTGATCATAGCTTTTAGAAATTTTTTGTTTTGAATGAATATGTCCTAGCGCAATATAGTCAAACATGGAAAAAAGTTTTGATTCATTTAGCGGGTCAACTCCTTCTCCAGAGAGCATGTTTTCAGATCCACTAAGGCAATAGTTTCCGAATAAATGATGAGTCATTAAAATGTTAAAAGGATTTGAATCTTTTTGAATAAATGTTGTTTTTAGTTGTTTTAGAAAATTGATAATAATTTGATCTCTTGATTGAGGTTCTTCGTCGACAGCTGTATCATATTGGATATTAAATTCATCTTGTAGATATGAGAGATCAGAAGGTCTAAAATATGGAAGCATAAAAAGATTAACGTTTGTTTCTTTTATATTGAGGTTTAAATAGTAGTCATTAAGTTTTGTATTGTAAAAACTTCCGAGTATCTTAATTTGATCTTTTTTTAATAGCGATTTTGGAGCATCTAAAAATTTGCCTGAGTCATGGTTTCCTGCAATTAAAGCAATTTTACAATTAGTTTTTTTTTGAATGTTACTAATGAAATTATAGTAAGCGGTGGTCGCGGTAGTGATAGGAGTTACAGTGTCAAATATGTCACCAGCAATTATTAATAAATCTATTTGATTGGCAGATATATAATTTAGTAGCCATGTTAAAAATAATTTTTGTTCTGTAAGTCGTTCTACTTTATATAACTTTTTACCTAAGTGCCAATCAGACGTATGTAGTATTTTTATACTCATGAAATCCTAGTCTTTATTACTGGCCTTAGTTTCCGAAGAGTCTGAATTTTTATTTTTATTTTTGTTATAGCGATTATTTCTTTTCTTATGGTAGTTCGATTTTTTTGACTGTTGAGATGAAACTTCTTGGTTTTTTGATTGATTAGTTGATGTCTCGCTAACCGTTGTTTTAATAGGAGCTGGGGGAGTAATCTCTGTTTTTAATTCTTTCTCACTACAGTTATCACAGTTCCCATCACTGTCTGGAACCGTTCCAATAATTTCCTTCGTTTCATTTGAAACATGTTCAAAAGATGTTGGAAATTTCCAACTGGTTGGAGGTATTGATTTTTTTAGATTGAACTCAGTGGAGTGATATCTACAAATTTTTCCTTTATCTGTGATCATATCAAACTGGTCAGCAAGAATATGAAGTTTTGTAACTTTTCCTAAATCACCATTTCTTGTGTGTATAAAGCTTCCTTCTTTTGGAAGTCTTTTCCTTTTATCGGAATAAACATTATCTTCAAATCTAATACAGCACTTTATTTGACCACAGGCACCATTTAGCTTTCCAGGGATTAAAGCAAGATTTTGGTTTTTAGCAGTTTTTATGCTGACATTTCCATAGTTTTTTAAAAAAGAACTGCAGCAATTTTGTCTTCCACATGCACTAATGGCTCCTACAGCGGCAGATCGATCTCTTACTGTGATTTGCCTAAGCTCAATGCGCATTCTTAGCTCACTTACAAGATCTTTTACTAAATTTCTAAAGTCAACTCTGTCTGGTGCATTAAAATAAAATACTGCTTTTTTTCCAAATTGAATTATTTCTACATGAGTTAAGATCATATCAAGCTTATGTTTATCAATCAGGTCATTACATTTTATTTCTGCTTGTTTTTCTTTATCAATCAATTCTTGTTTTTTTTCTAAATCATCTCTACCGGCAATTTTACTGATACTCTTTATTGGCAACATCGATTTTTCAAACGGTAATTCAAAAGGAAAAGAGTTTATATATCCTACATCCATTCCTCTATCACTCATGGCAACAACTTGTTGGCCATAAGTTAAATTTCTTTTTCCTACTGAAAAACGAAATGATTTTGCATTCCCAGGAAAGCGGACATTAACAAAACGAAGTAATTGACCATCTTTAAATCTTGAATCTTGTAGGTCACTCTCTTGGTTATTAGACTCTTTTGAAGTCTCTAACTCTTCTTTAACAGCTTCATTATTGCTTGTTGCTTCATTACTATCTATTTGGGAATGGATCTCTTTGTTTTCATCATTATTATCCATTAATTTACTCCATTATATTTAAGGTAAAAAATATACTAATTTTATGCAGTTTTAACAATTGGATATTGTTAATTTGAAACAATAACTAAATATGCAGCGCATCAGAATCATATATTTCTTTAAAGCGCTGTAATACGGAAAATACTCTTCCAGAATAGGGATTATTAATGGATTTTGATTGATTGTAGTTTCTTATTTCCTTTAAAAAATTATGTTTAGTTTTATAGTTGCCCTCAAATAAGGTTGCAAGATAAACTACAAAATTAATTAGGATTTTTTCATCAAGAGGTTTTTTCCTAATTGTTTCAAGAAGATCTTGCAGATTTTCACCCTTGGTAAGAAAACTTATTAGATATTGATGTGTACCAGATCGTAGGTTGTATTGAGAAAATTCATCATTTAAAATTAGATCAATCATCGATTTTAAATCTCTTTTTTTACCAAGTAGTTGAGGTTTAACTTTTTCAGAGTTTGAAGGAGATATTTTTAAAGTAATGGCCCGACTTTCAATTGTTGGAAGTAAAAAATTAGAAGTAGGATTAAGGAAAAAAATAGTAGTTTGTTGAAATGGTTCTTCTAAGATTTTAAGTAATTTATTTGAATTTTTTAAGGTGATGTCTTGGCAATCTTCGATAATAACTAAATATTGTTTCAGTTCAATTGGATTATAGTTTTGTAATTTAAAAAGCTCACGAAAAGGGTTTTCATCATCAAGATCAATATACTTATCTTTTCCTTTAATTTTCTTTATCCAAAGTATATCACTATGCCCAATTTTTAATATATTAGAAGCAGTAGTTAAATTAATATTTTTAGTGTTAGAAATTATTTTGATAAGTAGATTTTTAGACCAATCTTCAAGCGAAGCTTTAGCATCCTTTACATCTGTAGATGTTTTTAGAATATAAAAGTGCGCTAGCTTTTGGTTTTTATATTTGTCGAATAATACTTTTGTAAGATCAATCATGGTTTTTTATTATTTTATCTATTTCTATTTTAATTTCATTAAAAACTTCGTCAGTGTTTTTTTCACCATCAATTATTGAAATTCTATCTCTAAAAATTTCAGCAGCCTTATCGTATCCTGTAATCAGACTATTATAAAAGTTAGCATTTTGAGATTCAAAATAATCCTTTTTAGATTTTCTCTTTTCTTGCCTATCCTGAGATGTTTTATAAGAAATCTTTATATAAAAGGTTTTAGTTGGAAGTATATTAAGTGGAGGAAACGTATGTATATTTAAAATGGAATTAATTCCAATATTTCTTGCTATTCCTTGGTAAGCAATAGAGCTATCAATATATCTATCACATAT
>DAOVTR010000053.1 GCA_030633015.1 Bdellovibrionales bacterium | reverse complement strand
GGTTAATAGTGCTAATTAAATTATAATAATAGCCGAGTAGATTAGTATGATAATTTCTAAGCATTTTAAGTTAATTATTTTTATAATAGCAAGTTACTGCTCTGTTTGTTCTGGGGTTGAATATCGTAAAGTAATTGAACTTAATAATGGATCGTGTTGGTTTGAAGAGAGTATGGACTCGGTTAAGTTTGGTCATTTTTCATTAAAAATTAGTGGAGATTTAAAGAAATCCACATTTACTTCAAACTTAAAAGTGTTAGAAAGTATTGGAGTTAATAGTCAGTTTATAAATGAATCAATGGAGAGTCACTTTTATTGTGGAGCGAATGATGCTTATGTAGTTTTTAATTTACATGAATCTGATCACAATCTTTGTGTGTGGATGAATCTCAAAAATAGTAAAATGAGAGTTTTAATTAATCCATTAAATAAAAAGGGATTGTGTCTTGGAGCAAGGCCTGGCAGATTAATTGTGGGACTTAATCGTGCAGTTAAAATGGATGAATTTAGGCAATTGATGAAGCAGGCCAGTTGGCCCGCAGTAGTTGAGGATATTCAGGAGGTCAATGATCATGTGGCCTTGATTGTTTTGCATAAAGAGTTTCATTATGATGAAGTTGATATTTTAAAAAAATTAAATGAAGATTTTGGAGGAGAGGAGATTAATTATATTGAATACGACTTTAATAATATCTTATTGGGAGAGTCAATTAAGTTTGATAATCTTGGATTATACTAATTACCAGAAGAGAAAATAGAATAAATATAGTTAATACAAATATCCAGAAAGTTATTTTAGGATTCAGTTTGAGTCTTTTTTTTTGTGGTGGATTATTAGTTTTACTATTTATTTTTGGCCTTGGATTTAATGTATTAGTTTTATCTATTTGATCTTTGTATTTTGCCAGTGTTTCTGTTTTGGATATTGATCTGTTTTGAAGTACAAAATCAGTAATTGTTTTATCTTCTGAGTCTGTTATGGACTCTTGACCGAATACAAATCTTTTTAAACGAAATAAAAGGTTTAGTTTTGTAATGGTCTCTTGAGTCGCATCATTTTCTAGTGAGCTTTGGCAATAACGGCATTTTACTGCCTGAGTCTTTATCTTTTCTGCACAGTATGGACATATTTTATAGTCTTGTTCTAAATCCTTCATTGATAAAACTCAGGCAAAAAAATTAAAATGTCATTGCGTAGCCAATAAGTAGCTGAACTCCTGACATATTTGTTTTTAGATTTTTATCTTTATATTCAAGTTCTTGATTATCTCCCCATTGACTCAAGCTTCCTTCCGCTTCTAGAGCAGTTCCTGATGAGCTATTAATCATATTTTGCTCAATTTCCAGAAATCTCCAACCAGCTTCAAAGAAAACTTTATGAGTTCCAAAAAACATCTCGATACCAAGTCCTCCTACGTAGCCCAGATTATGGCCATTGGCCTCAACCTTTAGATCATTTTCTTGTATGACAGTATCAAGTGTTCCCCATACTACTCCCATTTGAAAAAACATTCTCATATACTCAGCTTCCATTGGATAGAGCTTAAAGAGAAATGAAACGTTCCTACCGGTAGTGGATTATTCATAAGTTCCATCATAAGGAGCATCTCCCCCAGTGTCAGTTTCGCTTTGAAAAAAATAAGCTGGTCTTATTTGAAAAGCAATCATGCTTTGAGGTACTCTTAGCTGAGCAAATACTCCAGCTTCCCAAGCGCTAGTAAGATTACTTAGGCTCAATCCACCAGCTCTGGTATTTGCTGCACTTCTTAAGCTATTTAAATCTTTTTGTTCACTACTAACTTGGCCGAACATCAGACCAAAAGAAAATAGTTCATCAGTCATCATCATTGCATGAGCTAGATTGAAGCTTAAAAGCAGTGATAGTATTAAAAGTTTTTTAAACATTAAATTCTCCCATGTAAAATCATCAATATGTATTTATAAATTATAAAACATTTTTTTAAAATTGATAGATGAAATATAATACCTGAGAAAGATAATACTATATTGGGAATATTCCGTTATTCATATTCTTTGGGAACAGCACATATGACAACTAGATCTTCATTTTGAGATTTATTGCGATATTGATGCTTTTCATTTGGAAGAATTAGGGAGAAGTATCCGCCCTTAATTGGAGTTTCCTCTCCAGATTCATTTACAATTACTCCGTTCCCAGAAATAACATAGTTTAAATGTTCGCTATCATGTTGATGATAGGGAGTATGCCCCTCAACTCCAATGGTAAAGACTCTAAAGGAAAAATTGGGTGAGCCATCATTTTTTGAAAGAGGAACTTGTTTTAAAACATTTTTAACACCTTCCATATCCATAGTTGTTTTTGGTATTTCATTTAGGTTCGTTATTTTCATAATTTGCTCCATTAAACTTCTTTATGATTGTACTAAATAGGTGTATAAATTTAACATAACATTTTCAGGAGTACAAAGATGGATATATTTGAATTTGCAAAAAATAGAGAAAAAAAAATGGAAAAGATCTACTTGGATTTAGTGCAAAAGACTCAAAATGTTGGTTTGAAAAAAATTTTTAATATGCTGGCCGAGCAAGAGGCGATGCATTTTAAAGTTATTGAGAGAATGGAGAAGAAAAACTACGGGAAAGAGGAAGAATCTGATTTAATTAATCAGACTAAAATAATAATGCAGGGGATAAAAGATCGTAAAGAAATAGTTGAAGGGTTAGGCTCTCAGGCCGAAGTATATAGTCAAGCAAGACAGTTTGAAAAAGAGAGTCAAGAGTTTTATCAAGAGCAGGCGGATAAAGCAGAAAATGAAGAGATGAAAAATATTTTTACGATTTTTGCAAAAGAGGAAGAGAAACATTTTCATGTTATGGATGAGCTTGTTGAGTACGTTACTCGTCCTGATGCGTGGGTTACTGATTCTGAATTTAGTAGTCTTGATGAGTTTTAAAAATTAAATGTTAGACCTGTAAATATATTAAAACCAGAAACACCATTGAAGCTAATTATCTCACTTACTTCAGCAGTTGTGAGTGCCAGACTTTTTATATCTGCTCCTAAAATAAGATTGAATTTTTTACCTTGAAAGAATTTTAATTGTCCACCAGCAGAGTAGCCAAACCCGTATCCTGGTATTTCATAAATAGTATTACTTACAACAAAATTTGCCATAAAATAGGGAGAACCTATTAGGGTTGCAAATATTTCAAAAGCAAAAGAGTTAAAGTCTAAAACTTTTAAATATCCAGAAGCTTCAAGTGTATAACATGAAAGGCTGATGTAATCTTGAGAAATCCAATACATGGATGCCCCTGCAGACCATCTGAAAAAATTAGGTTTAGAGTGATATGCAAGTTTATATGCATACATTGATCCTGACGCTGTATCGCTTAGAGAGGTTGAAAACTCCTTCCATTGATTATCTAGGCCAATCATATGGTATGAAAATTCAATAGTGTGCTTAAAATTATTATCTGTTTTTATAATAGTTCTATTTTTTGATTTTTGCCTTTGATTGTTATTTCTTGTGAATGATTTTTGTTTTTGATTTTCTAAAATTACATCTCGGTAGTAAATAAATGCCGCCCTATTGGCAACATAGATTGATACAATTGTTCCGTTATATCTAAGGCGGTCACCAATTAAAACTTTTTTTCCTTTTGTGGCATAACCAATAGGAGATGTTCCGTTGGGATTTGCGTAAATAGTGGCCCTCTCTCTTGCAATAAAAGCAATTTTGGCAGCATGGACGTAGCTTCCTAAAAAAAATGATAAAATTAAAACTACAAAGCCTACTTTCATATCTTACTTTATTGTAAAGTGGATTAAATTGATTTAATAATATTTTCTTAATAAAATTGTCGTTTGTAAAACACTTAATATTACAGCACTTACATATAAATAAATCTATACTTGAGCAAAACAGTTTTTTTGGAATTATTTAATATAAAATATATTAAATAAAATATGATTTAGTCGATAAACTCTTTAGGAGATATATATGAAAATATTAATTTTAGTTGTAGCACTGTTCATGGGTTTTTCTTGTTCAAAAAAGATTTCAAATCAAATTGAAATAAAACGAGATTTAGCATCAACTGTTATAATGAAAACGGGTATCTCTGATAAGTATTATCCGCACACTAAGCAATTTATTTTTTCAAAAGAGCATGGAAAAACGTATTTTAAAGATCCCTCTTATTGTAAAGCTTGTCATGGTGAGGATCTGCTGGGCGGAACTGTAAAGTCTAGTTGTAAAACCTGTCATGATAATTTTCCTCATAAAAAAGATTTTATAAATGGTCATGGCCTACAATATATGAAATCTCCTAAATCATGTAACAATTGTCACTACTATGAGGATAACAGCAGTAAAAAATTAGTTTGCTTAGAGTGCCATAACTATCCTCATCCAAAAGGGTGGTCAAAAGGTCAAGGACATGGACAGGCATATGTTAAAGAATCAAATTCAGAAAATATTAAAATAAACTGTAAATTTTGTCATAGTAAAGATTCAAAATTTTCTAAAGAAAATAGTATTGAAGATTTAGATTGTGGAGCATGTCACGTCAGTGTTCCCCATAGTGAAACATTTAAAATTGGTCGACATGCTAAATACGCAAGATCGTATCAAGGAAAATGTTACAATTGTCATACAGATGGTAAAAAATATATGAAAGGTGAAATTTTAGGTAAAAAAATAGAGAGTTGCTTCGATTGCCATGGGCCAAACTTAGAGTTAAAGGCCGAATGGAAGAAGAAAAATAAAAAATAATTTGTAATTATTTCAAAATAAAACCATTCCTTTTATATTTCTGGGTTATTTGTTAGTGTCAGCAAATGAATTTGTATCAAAAATACTTCGTCCTAACTTCTTCTCTATTTTTTGTAACTGTTTTTTTAAGTCAAAGTTATGCTGTTGATATTAAATATTTTAATGAAAAAAATCATGCAAAAAATTATATTGAAAATAGTAGAGGATTAGTTCAGTTTTATCTTAAAAGTGTTGATTATAAAGTTAGGATTCATGATCGTTTTCATTTTGGAACAAAAATGATCTCCGGGTTTAAGACCGAGCAAATATCAGATATTGAAAAATTTGGTATTGTTAATTTTATTAAAGGAGAGCAATACTTTTCAAAAGAGATAGACGGTAGGACTGTTAAAGAATATTCAGTTGATAGAAGATTTTTTGGTAGTTACAAACCTTATATTCATAATGTGTGGGAAATAGATTCAATAGATTGTGATCCTCTTTTTTGGAGCGTTGAAGGGGCGCCATCCAGACATTATGGTTATAAGTGGAATAAAGTTGCAGGCTCTCATAGTAAAGATACACAAATGTATTATGGAAGAGATTATCCAACGAATCCAGAATTATATATAAATGATCATCCTGGACAGGCCTTTTTTGATAATGGCTATGCAAAAAATATAAAACTAGAATTTAAAACATGTTTATATAATATTGAAGATATTCCTTTGGTAGTATTGCCACAAGACATTAATTTTGCAGTACCTG
Source organism: Bdellovibrionales bacterium (assembly GCA_030633015.1). The sequence goes on along the minus strand of DAOVTR010000053.1, from coordinate 3,145 downwards.
TAAAATGTTTTTTTTGGAAGAGTAATTTTGTTTATAATCACAAAAATAGATCATTTGAATAACGTTTAATTGTTAGATACTTTCCAATCAATTTCTTTTATTTCTTTTCTTTTTAAAAATTCATTTGCTTTAGAGAAATGTTTGCAACCTAAAAAACCTCTATGGGCGGAAAGGGGAGATGGATGAGGTGCTTTCAATATCAGATGTCTATTTGAGTTGATTTTTTTGCCTTTAAGTTGAGCAGATTTTCCCCATAACATAAAGACGATATTTTCTTTTTTGCTGTTTAAAACTTCAATGACCTTGTCTGTGAATATTTCCCAGCCAATTTTTTGATGAGATCCGGCCTTACTTTTTTCAACTGTAAGTACACTATTTATAAGGAGAACTCCTTGACTGGCCCAAGCAGAGAGTGACCCAGAGTTAGAAGTAACTATATTTAAATCACTGTTAAGTTCTTTATAGATATTTTTTAAAGATGGAGGTAGTTTAGTTTGATTATTTACCGAAAATGCAAGTCCATGTGCTTGGCCTGGGCCGTGGTATGGATCTTGTCCAATAATAACAATCTTTACGTTTTTAAATTTTAGCAGATTAAAGGCAGTAAATATTTCATCTTGTGGAGGATAGATTTCGATGTTTGATTCGATTTGTGTATTTAAAAACTGAGATAATTTTTTAAAATATTCTTTTTCCATCTCACCATGAAGATGTGAGGCCCAATCTTTGGCCAGTTGTAATTTAAATAAATCATTAGAATCAGGCATTTCTACATAGGCCAAAACTGGTTGTCGTACCAAATGCTCTCTTGAAGCTCTTTATCTATTTTTTGCAAGTCACTTAAATGTTGGGTTTCCCAGTTTGCAAGCCAGTTAAATAATTTTATTTCATTTTCGTCATCCGACGCTTGTGCTCTTTGCGAATAGAGTTTTATGGCATTTTCTTCCATGGTAATAGCTGCTGAAATTGCAGCAGCTTCAAAGCTGGCCGCTTTAATTTTTTCTCTCACGGAAGTGGTAATAACCTTTTCAGTAATTTGATAATCAGGTAGGTTTTCTTTAGTGAACTTTTTATATTCATTGTAGGATTTATATTGAGAGGTAAGTATATTGACATGCTCGACCTCTTCTTGTGCCATGTGCGAGAAAAAATCTTTAACTTCTTGATCTTGCGCTTGCTTGGCAACTTGCTCATAAAAAGCATATCCTCTTTTTTCCAGTAAAATTGCACTTTTTAAAATATTTAATACTTTTTCATCTGACATTATTTACTCCTGAAAAAACCTGTTTTTAATGGATTATAAATACCACGCTTTGATCAATTGACAAACTTTTAATCAATTCAAGGGGGAAACTGTTTAAAGATTCGACAGCTGTAATATTCATTTTTTCTTTTAATATTCCTAATAGAAACGGAGAACTAAAACCATGTGATATCAGTATGTTAGTTAGTTATTAGTTAAAATGATTTTGGCCTTAATGTTGCAAAAGATAGAGGCAAGAGGGGAGAGATTATGAAGTCATTTAAAAAAATATTTTCAATTCTATTTATTTCAATACTGTTTTTTTCATCTTGTGGCCCGCAGATTAATCAAGTTGCAGTTTCTGATTTAACTATGGATATTGCTCCAATGTGTGGCCTGGTAAGCAGCAAAGTTGTTTATGGAACTGATGATAGAAAAGATTTATACCAGACAACTGATAAGCTAAGAGAGCTTTCAAGATCTACTGCCGCTCTAGTCGCTAAGTCATCTCTTATAAATATTGGTGATGGAAACTATACTCATAGACAAGTAACTTTGGGAGATTCACAAAATCTTTGTGACGATCAAAAATATTCAGAGCAATATGATTTAGCCTTTTGTTCAGGTTTTTTGGTTTCATCTAACGTAATGGTTACAGCAGGCCATTGTATCGTTGATCAAGCTACTTGCAATAATACTAAAGTAGTATTTGATTTTTCAATTGAAAATGAAAGTGACGTTAACGGGCCAGAGTTTATTTCTGGTGAAAATGTTTATACATGCTCAAGCATAATTGATAGAGTTAAAACAGATAGTGGAGCAGACTACGCAGTTGTTTATTTAGATCGCCATGTGGAAGGTAGAATTCCTTTAAAAGTTAGAACAACTGGACTTGTTGGAGTTGGAATGCCGGTTGCAGTTATTGGAAATCCAAGTGGAGTTCCTACTAAAATTGCCGACAACGCAATCGTAAGAGGCACTCTTGAAGATCACTTTATAACTAATTTAGATACTTTTGCAGGTAATTCAGGATCGCCAATTATAAATACTCATACTATGACCGTGGAAGGCATATTAGTAAGAGGTGATAGTGATTATAATTACGATGAACACAATCAGTGTTATATAGTAAATCAGTGTAGTGATTATGGCTGTACGGGAGAGGAGGCTACTCGCATTACGTCACTTTCATCAGCACTGTCTATTGTTTATCTTTATAACGAAGATGGTGGACCAAATTCTTGCAGATTTGCTAATGATGGTGTTTGTGATGATGGTAGAATTGGAGCTAGCTTTGCTGCTTGTTCTTTAGGGACAGATGAAAACGATTGTTCCTATATGGATCCAGAAACGTGTATTATAGAAGCTTATTGATTTAATTCAGAGACATCTTTTCTTAAAGATTTTACTGGAGAGTAATCAGACTTTCCAATTCTTGAAATGTAGACAATATTTTTTGCATCGTTAGAAACAATATATGATAACTCTTTAAAAAGTTTATTAATTTTTTTAATTTGATAAGTTGAGAAAATTTCAGAATTATATTCGATGACATCTTGTAAATATAGACCACTTAAAAGTGACATGGAATGAATATTTATTTTTGATAAGTTATTATATATATCTTGTATTTGCTTGCCTAATTCAATGTATGAAAGGTCATCTTTCTTTTTTAAGACATGAACCATAATTGCACCAGAATTCATTAAAAGTTTAAATTGATGTCTGTACACAAAAAATAGAAGGCCACTATGTTTTATAAGAAAGTGAAACCATCTTTTTTTGAAGTTTTTAATGAAGAATTTTGAGAGAGTGCTTATTTCAAGTGTTTTAATATCTAAAAAATTTTTATGTTCAAGATTTTCAAAATGATCATATCTTATAAATTCATTGACTTCTTTT
>DAOVTR010000199.1 GCA_030633015.1 Bdellovibrionales bacterium | reverse complement strand
CTCGCAGGATGGATGGATACTAAAAAAAGAATGTCCTTAATGGATCAATGGCTTGCAGTAAATAGCTCAGCAACTCCTTTCGAATTTTTTATAAAAGGAGAACTAACTGATGACTCCAAAACACTTGTTTCCCTTGGCTCATACATCTCCATTTTAGGTATTGAAGCTAATTACGACTTAACATCAAGCGATCATTCATATGATATTATGATGGCACTAAGACTACTTGGGGCCTCACAGCAAGGAACTAATTTAACCTTGGGCTATGGATATAAAAATGATAATTCAGTTAATTCAAATACAAACTTTTTTCTTTCGAATTCACTAACACTTTATCTACTAGATTTTTTAGGTATCACTGGAAACTATACCATTAATTTTGAAGGTGAAAATAGCATTACAGGTGCTAAATTCGATGGTTCAAAAACTGAAGCTGGAATGTTTATTGAATCTGGTTTTATAAGATTATATGGAAAATGGTTTTCAAATACAACAAACACAACTCTATCTGGAGAAACCGATAAATCTGAAGATAGTGGCCATAAATATGGAATAAGTTTTTATTTCTAAAGACTATTGATTTCGTTGTACTATTTTTGCAGGATTTCTACGATCACGAACTAAAGGATGAGTTAAACAACGAGGTCCTCCTCTTGCACGACATAGTTCCTCTCCATCAAGTAAAATGGCTGTCTTTTGTGAAAAATTAACCGAAAAAGTTGAACTAATTACCTCTTTGGCATTAATACACATATACCCCGCAGCAGCTAACTCTTTTATTGTAAATCTATTTCTTGAATAAGTTAAAATAATGCCAGGAGCAATACAAAATGAATTAGCTCCCTGAGTCCACTGTTCTCTTTTTTGATTAATTAAATTATCCTTTCCGCCACAGTAAATTGGCTTCAAATTAATTCCAATCTCATCTAAAATATCAAAAATAAGGTCATATCTTTTCTCTTTTAAAACAGGAGCTTCTAAATCAAAATATAAAATATCTGCTCTTGCCTGACTTTCACTGGTAAAAAGCGGAGGATAAATTAAACATTCATCTTCACTTATTCTGGTAAAGACAGTGTCTAAATGGATAAAACTTGTTTGATGTGGTAATTTTGCAACTATTAAATGCTTTACTCCAACTTTCTTTAATTCATTTGCAATAAGTTTAATAGATTTTAAAGTCGTTCTTTTAGACCAAGCAATTGCAACTGTATCTTCATCTAAAACCAGAAAATCTCCCCCCTCTAAAGTTAATTTTGTACCTTCAGTAGAAAGCTCATGCAAATCAATAATATCATTATCAGTAGTAAGCTCTGGATGATTTGTAAAAATAAACTTTAAAAGTTGTGACTCTCTTCTTCTTACAGGCTCGGCCATTGAAGAAGCAAATATTTTATCGAAAGCGATAATAACAGGATCCCTTGCAAATAAAAGATTTGGAATTGGACTTAAAAGATATAAATTTTCATCATCCATATTTTCTGGATCTAGTAAAATTCCTTCAATCAATGCTGAAGACAACTCGGCGGCGCTTAACTCTTTTAATTTTGTTATAACAAAATTAGTTAAGTGCTCTAACATCTTTAAGTCATTTAGCAATTTTATTACCGTGTCACGATTTGCTTTCTCCAATGATTGAAATAAGATTGTTTTAATATCAAAAGTCTCAACTCCATATTTTTCAAACACCTTACAAAGCAGTTCGTGTTCCTCTCTTGCCCTTTCAGCAAATAAAATATCTTCAAACAGTAAATCATTGGCACCTTCTGGAACAATAACCTCTATCTCACGACCTGGAGCATGTACCATAACTTTTTTAAGTTGCCCTATCTCTGAATAAACTTGAGTTTTCATTCTAATCCTTAGAAATTTCTTTTATTGGTAATTTTAAAATATCATTTTCTGATATTGGTCGGCCTACAATTGAAAACTGCATTCCGTTTTCAATTTCACTTTGCATTTCAAAATAAAACTTATTATCTAAAACATTTACCAATCTATCATAATTATCAGCCATCCTTTTTTTAGGTAAAAGGGCATTAATTAATTTTTCCTGATTATAAATTGATTTATATGTCATTGTTTTATCAAATGTATGTGCTGGCGTATAAGCTGATTTAATTTCCATATCAGCAATTTGAATATGAAGACTTAACGACTTTGATTCCCATTGAGTGGCCCCATACATCTCCTTAAAATTCATTACTTGAATACCTAAGGCCTTTGACAAAAGTGCCAGACCAGGCATTTTCTGTTTTTGAGGTAAAAAAGCATTTGCCGAGCACAAATTGTGTCCAAACCAACTTCCACTTGCCATTGGAATTGCGATATACATTGAAATGGGGACGAGACCAGTATACTGCTTATCTAGTTTATATAATTTTAAAATATCACTACTTAAATTTTGGGCCCGCAAACCAAACCCTACAATTGCCCCCACCATCTCTCCACAATCAAAAAAAACCCATTTATCCATTGGCATACCAACTTGACCAAATGAATGTTTATCAAGCATTTGAAGGGCATCAAAAAAAAGGCTATTTTTAGAATCCATCCATAACCCAATATATTCTTCATGAATGGTAAAATCCCTATGTCTAAGGTCAAAATTGGCCATATTGGGTTTAAATCCTAATACGTAAGGCTCAACATTTTCTAAAATATCTTTATATTTCTGATCAATTGAATTTAATAGTTCAGGTATTTCCATAAATTAATCTTTCATAAGAGTATACATAACAGCTTTTTGGGCATGCAAACGATTTTCAGCTTGATCAAAAATCACTGACCTCGCCCCATCAATCACACTCTCTTCAACCTCTTCGCCACGATGAGCTGGTAGACAGTGCATATAAATTGCATCTTTATTAGCAAAATTAAAAACTTCATCAGTTATCTTATACGAAGATAAATCTGCTAATCGCTTTTTGCTCTCCTGTTCTTGTCCCATACTTGTAAAGGTATCACCATAAATAACGCTGGCACCTTTCAGGCCATCTTCAAGGGAATCAGTAAAACTAACCGTTACTCCATTTGATTTTGCAAGGGCCAATCCTGTCTTAATTACTGAGTTTTCTAGCTGATAATTTTTTGGAGAAACAGCACAAAAATCTAATCCAAATTTAATACAACCATACATAAGTGATAAAGTTACATTATTGCCATCTCCAACATAAGTTAATTTTCTTCCTTTCAAATTTTGAAACTTCTCTTTAATAGTCAATATATCGGCCATAATTTGACAAGGGTGATTATAGTCTGTCAGCCCATTGATGATGGGAATTGATGCATGTTTAGCAAGATCTAAAATATCTTGATGATCAAAAGTTCTAATCATAATTCCATCAAGATAACGAGAAAGAACCTTTGCAGTATCACTAATGGACTCACCTCTTGAAAGCTGAAGATCACTTGCTCCAAAAAACAGTCCTGTACCACCAAGTTGAAAAATACCTGTTTGAAAAGAGACTCTTGTTCTAGTAGAATTTTTTGAAAAAATCATTCCAAGAACTTTACCATCTAAAGACTTTTTAAATTTAGCAGGCTCCTTTTTCATCTCACTGGCCAAACTAATAAGCTCCTCTAACTCATTCGAGCTAAAATCAACCAATTCTAAAAAATCTTTTTTCACATTTATACTCCCAATCAATTGATATGGTTAATCCATAAATAACTTTAACAATTACTCAAATTTCAAAAATAAGTTGATCAGCGTGTGACCATAAATTTATCGATATATTTTTATATTATATTAGTAAGATTTAGTCTATTTGATTATCACCATGACGCGACGCAAATCACATTTTAAACATCTAATATTTAAAGACTAATCTACCAGTGTACCAATTCTATTAAATCTCATTTTAAAATTATTTCCACTAATAAATTTTGGAAAAATAAGTGAAAACCATACTAAAATGGCCTCACCTTTAATGTTTTCCATGGGAACAAATCCCCAAAATCTCGAATCTGCTGAATTATCTCGATTATCCCCCATAACAAAAAACTTATTAGGCGGAATAGTTATCTCTTCAAAAGTGGAAATGGTTATCTGATTAGGATCTTGTTGAATAATATGTTTATGTTTTCCAGTATTAGATCTAAAAAAATCAAAATTAACATTTTTATATTTATCGTCCATGTCTTCCATTATTTTACTGCCATCCATCGGAGTAATATGGAATGGTTTACCATTTATGTAGACGACCTCATCAACCATCTCCATTCTATCACCTGGAATTCCAATAACTCTTTTAATATAGTTAAAACTGGTATCTTTAGGATACTTAAAAACAATAACGTCACCACGTTCTGGGGTTTTCGGACCGTTTATATATATTGGCCCATCACACATGACTGAGTACGAAATTTTAAAACTAAATAAATAACTAGGCTCACAAAACATAT
>DAOVTR010000385.1 GCA_030633015.1 Bdellovibrionales bacterium | reverse complement strand
GAAAAAAAATATGCAATTTTTTGTGTAACTGCGCTTAAAAAGGTTCGCTCGCTCATTAGAGTGGCCATGAATCAAAAAAACAAAGATACAAGATTAGTGGTCGTTTGTATTGAGCATGACGAAGACGATTATATTCACTCCAAAGAAACAGACTATGCCCTACTGTCAATAAAAGACATTGCTGATTTTAATGATGAAATGACTATGGCAAAATATAGAGAAGGAATCGATGCTGACGACCACTCATATTTTTCTACACGATCAGGTGAACAGAGCACTAATCATGGACAGGTAATTATAAAACAGTAATTACTTGCTACACATTATATCTACAAACTGACAAAATCCTTTACCGCTTTCAAAATCCATAATCCAAGTAGGAGTATGTTTCAAATCCTTAAGATATTTTTGAATATTAGAAACCGCAACACTTTTTTTAAAAATTTCAAACATTGGTGCATCGTTTGGGGAATCACCTATAAAAATCCAATCATCAAAACGCGGGCCGTCCCCTTGTACTCCTGGGCAATTTTTACTAAACCAATTTTTAATTCCTTGGGCCTTATCATAGTTTCCAAACCAAATATTGACATGAATACTTGAAAGCTTGGCATGGGCACCTTGTTTTTTACAAAAGGTGATAAGCTCATTTATATCATTTTGCTGCCATGGAGTAACATCCTCACAAATATCAACTGCTAAATCATATTCACGATAATTTTGATCTGAAGCAAATTTTATGTTGGTAAATTTTTCTTCAAGAGAAACTTTCAAAGCTTCTAAATTTAATTTTACACTTTCTAAGGAGATCTTTTCCTCAGTATCAATTCTTTTTCTAACTCCATCTTCCATAAAAAAACTAAACGCACCATTTTCACCTATAACAGCATCGACAGGCCAATATCTTATAATATGATCACACCATGCCGCAGGTCTTCCTGTAACTGGAACTAATTTATACCCTTTGGCCTTTAAGGCCCAAAGTGCGCTATATGCTTCGTCTGTAAGTTTTCCATCGGTAGTAATGGTGTCGTCAATATCAAAAAAAACACCTCTAATATTTGAAATTTGATCTTGAGAAATCTTTTTTAAATTATTGGCCATATTAATCTCCTACCACTTCTATTGTATAACTTTTTGAATGAGAGTTAAACTCTGGAGCATAAACTGATTGTATCGAAGCAATTCCTGTAGAATATTGACCTTTATTATATATTTTAAGGTCATATTCAAAGACATACGTACCCTTTGAAATATTTTCGAAGAAAAAATGTGTAGAAGTGTCTTTTATTGTTTGATAATAACTTAGTCCATCTTGGTACTTATAACCAGATAGGACATGGACAGGCTCTGCTCCTGATGGCCTGTGATCATACATATGCAAATATTCCATTGATCGATCAACTTTTAAAATTATCTTAACTGTTAATATGTCCCCTTTAATAATTTTCACTTTGTCTAAAGGAAAAAGCGTATTACCATTTTTGGAAAATCTTTTAATAAATAGTTTTTTGGTAAGTGATAAAGACCCTTTATGACTTTTTACTTTATTAATATTTTCGAAATATTGCCAAAAAACTCCTCCCCAAGCAACGCCATCTGATTTTTTTTCAACTGAAACTTTAGACATTTTATCATCTATCTCATCAACCGCAATCCTAACGTCGTAAAATTGACTTCCAACTTCAAGATTAGCTGGAATTATATCTTTATTACCTAATTTAACTTTAACCACTTCATTTGAATTTATAACTTCATCTGCATTTTCAATTAAGGCATAAATGGATTCAATTGTAGCATTTGTGGATTTCCAACTTTGCGTCTGTTTTTGTTTTAATAACCAAATTTTCATTTTAAAAATAAACTGTTTTTCACTAGCTGAAATTTCTGAAAATGCATTTAAAATACTTACGTGAGTTTCAATAGGAGCATGGTACCAAAAAGAACTTGCAACTCCCCCCTCCCAATACATTCCAAATTCATCTGAAAAAAGTGCTCTCTGCTTAAATGAATCTATAATTTCAAGTGCAAGTTTTTTATTACCATATCGATACTCACTCAAAGCAATATGTGCTTGAGATATTTTTGAATTTATTTTAAACCAATACTTTTTACTCTGATCTCGATAATAGTTAAATGCCTTTAAGCTATCTGCTGATAATTTAACTTTATCGCTATAAAAGGATCTAGCATACAGATATAACCCTATAGACTCTGTGAGATTATTTTTATCTAAACGTCTGTTTTTTACTATTTTAAGATATCTGTTTTTTATCCATTGATCTAGCTTACTGATAGACTTAACTGCTAAATCCTGTTTTATATCAATGCCAAGTTTTTTCAACTTTCCAAAACCAGTAACAATATTAAGAGTAATATAAAAATTAAACTTACCTCCAGGAAGCCAGCTCCAGCCACCGTTAGAAAGCATTCTACTTTTTAATTTATTATAAAAACCATTAATATCATTGCTAATATTTTGATTGTCAAAAAACCTCACAATTTTATTCATTGCCTCAGTTTCATCTTTTGCTTGCTTCAG
>DAOVTR010000142.1 GCA_030633015.1 Bdellovibrionales bacterium | reverse complement strand
GGGAATAGGCTATAATGGTATGGGTAATGGAAGCTATTGGGGCAATACAGGTGGATGGAATTCTGGATCTAATGATTGGAATACTGCTTACCAACAGCAACAAGACCTTTATCAACAGCAACAGGCACAATATCAAGTTAATGCCCAGCATGAACAAGCCGTCTATTCAAGAGCACAACAAAATTCACAAGGTGACCAGATCGCTTTAGGGGCTTTACAGCAAAATCTTTATAATGCTCAATATGATATGAGTGTAGGAATGAATTCTTATAATTCAGGATATTATTACGGTAATTCACCATATTCAGTAAGTAATATGGGAGCAAATTTTAGTGTTGGTGGAAATTACAATTTTGGATGGTAATTAGTTTTTGTTGTGCATTAAAATTTTTATATCATGTCTAAAAATAACTTCAATTTTATCTTGATCCATTAGTTTTTCAACTACTCCAGGGCCAAACTTTGTATGATCTATAATATCACCAATAATAAAATTGTTTTTTATTGAGTACGCCTGAGATTTAGAGCTTGATTTATTAATTGCTTCCATCCAAATATCTGAGATGGAATTTTCAGAAGATTTTCTTCTTCCTGTTTTTGATTTAGCCTTTGCTTTTTTTAGTTTAACTTTGGAAGGGTCTTTATAAACATGGGTGTGTTCACAGGTTTTACACTGTACTTTACCAATCGTTTTTTCATTTTTCATAGTGACAATGATATGCGCTAAAGCGTGTTTACATTTACTACATTGTGATAAAACTTCTTTTCCTACAGCAATTTCAGTCATAATTAATCCCAGTTTATTTTTTAATGATTTTACGCAATATATTTAATAAAGTGTATTTTAAATAAGGTCAGACATTATTAAACTATGGCCATAAAGTAAAGTAAGAAAATGAATGTTGAAAAGTTGTCCATATTAATCACTAAAGCACAAATGCTTCCAACTGGGTCTGGGTGCTATCTGTTTTATAAAAAGGTTTCAAATAAAAATAGTGAAATTTTATATGTTGGAAAAGCAAAAAATTTAAAAAATCGTGTAAAGAGTTATTTTAATAAATCTAATAAGACAGTTAAGACAAAAAATTTAATTAAAAATATTGATGGGTTTGATTTCATTGTGACGAGTAGCGAGGTTGATGCATTTGTTTTAGAAAATAATCTAATTAAAAAATATCTTCCACGTTACAATATTTTACTTAAAGATGATAAGTCCTATCCTTATGTTGTAATAAATATGCAGGAAGATTATCCAAGAATTCAATATACAAGAAAGGTCAGTTTTAATAAAGGACACAAGATATTTGGACCTTATCCTACTGGTAGCAATATTTCTAAGGTTGTTAAGATTTTATCACAACAGTTTAAGCTTAGGGATTGTACTTTAAAAGAGTTTAAATCTAGAAGTACCCCTTGTTTATTATATCAAATGAAGCAGTGTTCAGCTCCATGTGTAGATAAAATTACGATACAAGACTATAAGCAGGGTTTAAATTTAATTATTTCTTTTTTATCTAAAAGATCAGGACGATTTGTTAAAGATCTTGAAGAGAGTATGGATAATAGTGCAAAGAATGAGAATTTCGAATATGCAGCAGTTTTAAGAGATAATATACAAATATTAAAAGATTTTATCTTAAGTACAGACTTAACAAGAATAGAGGATCAGACCATTGATAAATCTGTAGATGTTATTGCTATTTTTACAGGGATAAATGAAGTTGATATTTCTTTGTCAATAATTAGAGATGGCCGTTTAATTGGTATTAAGAATTTTAATTTTATTGGAACAAAATTTGAAGAAAAAGATGAATTTACATCTTTTATTATGCAATACTATGTTTCCAGTAAAGATAGGCTTCCATCTGTTATTGTTACAAATCAAGATGAAGACCAGCATAAGATATTAGAAGCTGGAATTATGTCTTTGAGAGAAGATTTTAATGGTAAAATTAGAAAGGTAGGAAGGAAATATAAATATTTTTTCGAAACCACTTTAAGTAATGCAAAAGAGAAGCAAGAATATAGAATTAAAAATAAAAATTCACCTTTTTTGGCACTTGAAAAATTAAAAGATCTTTTAAAGTTATCTGAAATTCCTGTATGGATAGAGTGTTTTGATATCGCAATTTGGCAGGGATATTCTCCTACTGGCTCTCAGGTGGTTTTTTATAATGGAGGGCCATTTAAAAAGAAATACCGGCATTATCATTTAGAAGAGTTACCTGAAGGTAATAATGATTTTCATATGATGAAAGAGTTGGTCAAAAGAAGATTAAATCATGGGGAACTTCCTGATCTATTTGTGGTAGATGGTGGTAAAGGCCAGGTTAATGCCTTTTGTGAAATATTAAAAGAGGAGAGGGTATCTATTGCAGTGGTTGGAATTGCAAAAAGTAGAATTAAGCATGGCAGTTTTAAAAAATCTAATGTTGAAAAAAGCCAAGAGCGTCTTGTTATACCTGGTAGGATTAACGATTTTATATTAAAAAAAGATCCTTCTCTTTTAAAGTTAATGACTGGTCTTCGAGACGAGGCCCATAGGTTTTCAAGAGTCTTACATCATAAAACTGAGAAAAAAAGATTGAAAATTTAATGAATTTGCAATACTGGAGGCATCTACTCGGGTATTCGGTTGTCACAATATATTTTGATCAATTTATAATATGGACTATTTTTCTTTCGTTGTGCCCACACTCACTACAGCGAGCATTTTCATGAATAATAAGATTTGTGTAATCAGAAATGTGAGATAGTACTAGTTTAGAACCACATATTTCGCACTCGTCTATAGTCTTTTTTACCTGTTTGGCATCACCATAGTATTCCTGAAACGTTTCAAATTTATAATCTAAATTTGTTGCCATTTTGCACTCCCATCAAGAAACGTGTATTTTCACATTTAAATAGCTAGTTGCTTCATTTACATAATTCGGACAATTTTTTTGTAACTTTATTGGTGGCCATTTATGATCGGTTTATGGGATATTTTTGCCAGAAATTTAGTGATAGGAAATTAAAATTAATGTTTAATAATTTATTTAGATCAGTCAGACAGGCTGAAAAGCGTTTTGATAGTTTATTTCAAGGAGATAATAAAACTTTTGCTTTGGATCTTTTTCCAGCTTCACCGTGGTTTTTACAGAAATTAAATAATAAAGTTAATTCTATTCCTCCTAAAAAAACTGCTAAGGAGTTGCCATCAGAATCTGAAAAAAGCATGGTTGTAAACTCTCTAAAGGATTTTATTAAGGATAAGTCTGAAATTGAAAATCGTCCAGATGTTAAAAAAAATGTAAAGGTTGATGGTGGATATGTTTCTGTTAAAAAAAATGAGACAGTTCCTATTAATACAACTCAAAATATTAAGATTGAAAAAAGTAAAAAGGTTGATTTATATCAACAAATGTCAAACTGCAAAATTTGTGAAGGAACATCAAAAAATCAAGAGCATATCTATCCACTTAGAGATTTTGAAAAATTGAAAGATATTGATGTGTTGTTTTTAACTGATTTTATCCGTGAAGATCGATCTATATTTCCTAAAGATCAGTATGATTTGGTGAAAAATATAATTAAAGGAATGAAGCTTGATGAGAATAAGTATTTAATTACTTCTGCAATAAAATGTTTTGTAGATAAAGATACCTATGAAAGAGATCAGATTGATAATTATTTTTTAAATTGTAAAAATTTTTTATATCAAGAGATTGCTAATTTAAATCCTAAATTTCTTATTTCTTTTGGAGCTATAACGACAAAACTTCTTCTAGGTAGTTCTGTGCGATTACAGGATGTTCATGGTAAATTTTTTAATCAAACAGTTGATATTGTAGGAGAAAGTAGTGTTAATTATACTATTGTTCCAATTTTTCATCCCGAGATGTTACTTTTCAATCCCAATATGAAGCGAAACGCTTGGAACTCCATGAAAGAGATAATGGTTCGTTTACAAAATATATCTTAATTAAAATTATTCTTGAATCTTTTGCTGCGTCAAGCTAGAATAGAAAAGCTTTGTTTAAAAGCATATCTCATGGATGGAGATTGATTTGGTATTTTCTGTTAAATTATTTTTATTAGTTTTATTCTTTTCATTTAGTCAGATTTGTAATGCAAATATAATTCCAGGTTACAAAAAGATTAATTTTAATCGATATAAAAAAGGCGTAGTGCCTAAAATAAGAGTTAAAGTGGCAAGCGATTTGCCTACGGTATATATTAGTGGAACTGACCTTAGAAGAAAAAATAGTTTAAGTGGAAGCTTAAGGAAAATTAGAGGTAGGAAAAGATTAAAATATAGTTGCAATCGATCCTTAAGAAATTCCAAAACACCAAAAAATATTATTGTTGCCACTCTAAAATCCATGACGGGACTTATAACTTTAAATGGCAAGGATAAGTATTCAGGTGATTTACTTCTTTCAGTGTCAAGTGATGGACAAAATTGTGATATTATTAATGAACTTTCTATTGAGAGGTATATTTCAACTCTTCTTTCAAAAGAGATGAATGGAAGTTGGCATGTTGAAGCGTTGAAGGCCCAGGCCATCGCTGCAAGAAGTTATGCCATTGATAAAATAAATACCAACGATGGAAGTTTTAGTTACGATCTCGAGAGTTCAGAAAAACATCAGGTTAGTGGAACTTTTTTTGATACCACAGAAAAGACATTAATTGCGACAGAAGATACTTTTGGGTTAGTTTTAAAAACTAAAAAAAATAATACTCTTACTCCTATTTTTTATCATGCAAAGTGTGGAGGAGTTACATTATTGCCAAATCAGGTATGGGATGGAAAGGTTGAGGGATATGCAAGAGTTTCTTGTCCCTATGATGAGCATCATGGAAGCAAAATTTGGAAAAACAGTCTTAGTAAAAAGCGAATTAATAAATTTTTAAATTGGCTTTCAAAAAATGGTCACATTGGAGACATTGGCAGTATAAAAATTAAAGAAGACAATTTTTTAATAGCGCCTGATAAATTTAAAAATTTAAAAGTCAGACTTTATATTGATGATAATATTTTTATTATAAACAAATCTCTTTTTAGAAGATATTTTGGAAGGAAATTTGTTTCATCAAATACTTTTATTGCAAAACATAAAGGTGGAAAAATAGATCTTTCAGGAAAAGGATTAGGTCATGGAGTTGGAATGTGTCAGTTAGGAGCTTTGGATTTAGCGCGACGAGGATGGAATTTTAAAAAGATCTTATCATATTATTTTCCTCATCATAAATTAGTTAAGATGTATTAAAAAATGAGATTATTATTAATTATATTATCATTTCTTTGTATTATTAATGCTGGTCAGGCCTATACTGTTTTGGTTGATCCTGGACACGGAGGAGAAGATCGGGGAG
>DAOVTR010000387.1 GCA_030633015.1 Bdellovibrionales bacterium | reverse complement strand
GGATCCAATTGGAATTAATTCTATGTTTAAACAAATTATTTTTGCATCAAAATGTAGTTTTGCAACTTCAGATTTAGTTGATATAGATCCTAGTCCTGAACCTGAACCAGTGATTCATTTAGCACCAACTATACAATCTTTTACTGCCAATAATAGGAGTACAGTAACTGTCTCAATTGATGCTCTTGTTACTTACGCGTGGAATATTGAAAATGCCAATGAGATTCGTTCATTTTATACTTTAAATAAATCAGATGGTTGTGATAAAACTGTCAATAGGGAATATATTTGGGATAGCAATATTGAAAGTATCTCAGGGTCATCTGATAGAGTTAAAGAGTGTCAGCAGGGAGTAGCTTATACTATTACTTTGGTTGCAAGTAATGATGTAGGAGAGGTTAGAAAGAGTGTCGTTATAAGTGTATTGGAATCAAGGCCCCAAATAGAGTTTACGGCAAATGGAAGTAGTAACGATCAGAGCATAAATGTTGGTCAAGAGGTGAGGTATTTATGGAGTATTAAATATGCAGAAAATATGGAAGCTTATTATACAGTTAATAAAAATGACTCTTGTGGTGCTGTTTCTGGAGAAGATCTTCCTTGGTATCAAAATGTACTCGCAGAAGATGAGCGAACTGGAGATAAGATTGCTGAATGTCAAAATGGGGTGACTTATAGTCTCTCTTTAAAAGCTACAAACTCAGTTGGAACTACAATAAAAACAATTAAGATTATTGTCCCTTAAATATTTTAGCTATTGGAAACTTAAATTGATGTAATTATCAGTATTTAGATATGATTTGACCGGTTATTCTATGTCAAGTGTACTTGAAGTCTTTTTAAAAATGTTTTATTATTTGTTGTGGTTTTAAAACATCTTTTTAAATTTATAATTTTAATTTTTGCAGTATTAAACTCATCACTATTATTTTCGCAAGCAATTACTCATGAAGAAATTATGGGAACTAATTTAAAAATCTTAAATCAGTTTAATTATCCAAAATGTAACGATTGCGAAATAATGATGATAGGTGATGATATAATTGGAAATGGAGTGTCCCTGCATCCAATTGAAAAAGTTCCACCTGCTTTCATTTTGAGAGATCAAGTAATTACAGAACAAGAATTAGAATTATATTCAAAAAGCCAAAATACTGAAGACCTTGTCAACAAAATGCAACAAAATTCCTCTAGATGTTTAGGAGGGGAGTCAGAACTGCAGGGAATTTGTGAAAAACAACAGCCTACAAATAAAAAGGGCACTTCTGATTTAACTGGATATTGTTATCGATATGTAAAACTGGGACTTAAGGGGGTAGGCTTAGTTGATGAATATTTAGGTGGAGCATCCGCAAAAGATGCTGGAAAATTTCTTATAGAGGAAGGATTTATTAATCTTCTAGAATTTGAACATAATGACAATAAATTATTAACCCCAGAAAATGCTCCTGTTGGATCAGTTATAGTGTATAAAGGTGGGAAACATGGACATATTGAAGTAAAAACAAAAAGCAATGAGTATATTAGCGATTATATAGGTTCAAAGCCTATTTATGATGAACTTGGTTTGCCACGAACTCCAATTGGGATTTATATAAAACCAATGAAGGTAGAAAAATGAAAATATTTTTTATTATAACTCTATTTTTTATAAATGCATCACAGTCTATGGCCTTAACTAAAGTTTCACTTGTGGAGGTTTTAAATAATGTAAAGAGACCAACAATAGAGGAGCAAAAAAAATTATATTATACTTTTGAAAAGGTGAATGTAGAACTATTAAAAAAAGAGGATGATTATTTATTAAAAGCTACTGTAAATGCATATATTAAACTTTTTAAAGTCAATAATTCACATTTTCATCTTGAACCAATTATGCCCTATTATCTGAAAAATAAAGCTAAATTTCTTAATCTAATAAAAACTAATTATGATTTAAAGATTTCGAATGAATTTATTTTAAGACTTAAGATTATGGAGCGTGAGTTTTTAAATGGAAATGGATAATTATTAGGTCGTAGTTTTATTTCCTTGCCAATTTTTATAGGCAGCTAAATCTTTATAAATAGAGTCAGCCCTTGTGTAACTTACTGTAATAAAAGCTTATATTGAGAATTGCTTAATATCACGGCCTAATCAGGCGATAATATAGTTATGAAAAAATAAATTATAATCCTACCACTTTTTTTGTCTTTTTTTATCTCATGTCAAGATGCCAATATAAATATTGGTAATCTTAGTAATGATAATAGCTCAAATGTTGGTAGCACTGAAGATGATAGTATAGATCAGTCTCCAGTTATTTCTGATGGAAATACCAGTGATGAGTTTTTTAGAACATATAGTTTAATTTCTAGAAATTCGGTTGTAATTTTTTGGCAGCATGAGGATATAAAAAAATCTTCAAGAAGTGTAGTCGAGTATGGGGTAAGTTCTGATCTCGGATCTAGAAGTGTTTCAACAACTGATCTAAGACGTGCCCAATTTCACCGTTTAAATAATCTTTTAGCTAATACCAGATACTTTTATCGAATG
>DAOVTR010000144.1 GCA_030633015.1 Bdellovibrionales bacterium | reverse complement strand
TCCAAGTTTTTCCATATCTAGATGCGTAGGCATTAACTGTTCCATCAGTCCAATTTCTTTCAATAAATAATTTAGCTCCTCTTTCCTCAAGAATTGGAGAGTAAATTTCATGTACTCGATTAATTATGCCATTAAATATCTCTTCAGACATATTAGAAGATCGTTTATCGTGTACTCCGATATAGCGATCATTTTCAGGTAGAAATGACTTTGGTGCTGAATTTGTTGCACTTACTGTAGGTATGATAAAAGTTGAGATCATTAGTAACAATAAAAGAATTTTAAACATTTTTCCTCCTTGAATCTTAATCTAAAGGCTTCCGTTGCCCTTGATTTTAATAAAAACAATTCAATGATTATTTCTTTATTGAAATTCAATGTCCATCTTACATAGATTAAAACATTATAATGTAAGTAAATATTTGAATTGTTGGTAACTATTTAATGTTTTAATTACAAGTTTACTACCCATATAAATGATTTTTAGGTAATAAAGGGACGGGACAATCTAAGAATTAATTATTCAAGTTTACGACATGCAGCCTTAAGAGATTTTACAAAAAAACCATCATCATCTACGTAACATGATAATACCTGTCCTTTTGAGTCAACAGTTCCCTCTAGGGTCAATTGGGTTGTAATATATTTCTTTTTATGATCTTGGCCTAATTTTTCAAATTTAAAATTTAGTACAAAATTTCCACTGCTATCATAATCAAGACTAATATTTTTGCTTTTTAACTCTATTAGTTTGTATTTTGCTATGATTTGATCACCTTTTTCATATAATACTGTGCCATTTTTATTTTTTATATATTTAAAGTCATGTTGATAGCGCACTATATTCTTTCGTTGGAAAGTTTTTCTGCATGCAATTTGATTGGATAGAGTTTTTCTCACTTTAGAAATATATCGATAAATATCAGTAGAAGTAGATTTATGCATTTTTTTGCTATATTTGACTTCAACAACTTTAATAGTTCCTATTGCCAAAACACCTAAAATGGCAACTCCAATAATTGTATCTAAGTAACCAAAACCATTTTTCATTTTATTGCACATACTCACTATATTAAAGGATTCTATAATAATCGCAACATAAAATTTTTAATTATATTTATTATGACTTTGATATATACTTAAACAATATTATTAAAAAATTTATTTCAGGTAATTTAAGATGAATAAAAAGAGAAAATTTAGCAAAAGAAAAGTTTTATTAATTAATCCCAAATTTCAATTAAGCGTTATTAGGCAATTTTTTTTCTTATTAATAGTTGTTCTAATAACTATTGCTGTAATTTTTTGGTGGCAATATTCACCTTTATTAGAGGCGATAAATACTGTTGGACTTGATGATTCTCATCCATTTATGGTTGCATTTGATAAGTTTCATTTCATGATGCTTATTATACTTATATGTTGTTCAATTTTTGCGTTTTGTATGTTTTATATTGCTGCCTTGATTATTTCGAATCGAGTCGCAGGCCCCTTGTATCACTTAATAACTCATTTAAGATCAATTAGGGAAGGAACAAGAGAATCTGATGATTCCACAGGATTTCCCAGAATAAAATTTAGAACCAAGGATTATTTTCAAGAAGTAGCAGATGAAATAAATCGTTTTTTCGATTTTGTTCAAAAAAAGTAATAACTAACATAACCAGGTTAAATCACGATCAATTTCGGTGTATTTCATCGTTACATCATATCCGACTAAAGTATTCAAGATAAAGACCGACAAGTTTAATGGGATATAATAATAGCTCTGGAGGTCATTATCAAAGAATTAATAATTGTGATTACATGTTTTTTGAGTACTGCATATGCTCTTGAATATGAACAACATGGTAAAAAACAAATATTTGATTCACCAATTCGAGAGATGGGAGTTATCGTTACTGAAAATGGATATTATCCTAAAAACATTGTTTTATTTGAAAAAGAGAGAGTTCGTTTATTTATTACTTCAACTTTAGATTATCCAACTTGCTTTACGATGCCTGAACGAAATATTTTTCTATCAGTCAACAAGGGGGAGATGATTGAAATTGAAGCTTATTTTGCAAATGGAGGAGAGTTTGAATTTTATTGTCCAACAGATAAGATCAGAGGGCAATTTACTGTTTTAAAAAAGAAAAGACAAATCAACAAAAATAAAAAAAGATCAATTGCATCTACAAAAATTAAAGTTTGGATGCCTAAGAATTAAGATGGATATAATTTATGTCAGTTTTTAATGAAGCAATAGATAATTTCCTCGGTCCCATAAGTGATCTTTTGGAAGATGAGTCTGTAACTGAGATTATGATTAATGGGCCTTTTGAGATATTCGTAGAAAAGAAGGGACTTGTCTATAAAGTTCCTAATAAATTTTCGGATGAAAATTCTTTAATGGCAGCATTTAGAGCAGTTGCTCAATCAGTTGGAAGAGTTATTGATAATGATAATCCGAGGCTAGATGCAAGGCTTCCTAATGGATCTAGAATACATGTTGTGTTACCACCCATGGCCCGTAATGGAACAACTGTTGCCATAAGAAAATTTTCAAAAGAAGAGTTAACATTAAAAGATTTAATATCTTTTGGTTCTCTTTCAGCAACAGCAGCTCGCTTTTTAGATATAGCAGTCTATTTGGGTAAAAATATCCTTGTCTCAGGGGGTACTGGATCTGGCAAAACGACCGCATTAAATGTTCTAGGAGGAAGAATTCCTAAAACTCAACGTCTGATCATCATAGAAGATTCTGCCGAATTACAAATTCATTCTGAACATGTAATCCAGTTTGAAACTAGAAAAGAAAATGTTGATTTAGGAATGAAAGAAGTATCAATAAGAGATTTAGTAAAATCTGCAATGAGGCTTCGGCCAGATAGAATAATTGTAGGCGAGGTTAGAGGAGAGGAGGCCCTTGATTTAGTACAAATAATGAACACGGGCCATGATGGAAGTATGGGAACTGTTCATGCAAATGGTGCCAGTGAGGCATGTACACGACTTGAGACACTCTGCTTAATGGGAGATACAAAAATTCCCCCAGATGCTCTTAGAAAAATGATTGGAAGCGCTCTGCATATAATTGTTCAATGTTCAAGATATCATGATGGAAGTAGGAAAATATCTAGTATATCAGAAGTACTAGGAGTTGATAATTATGGAAATTATATTACGCGAGATATCTTTAAATGGGTTCAAACTAGTCGTGATCCCAAAACGGGCAAATTAACTGGAGAAATGGTTCCGTGTAATTATGTTCCTAGCTTTTTTAATGATATTGTCGTTAATAAACTTCCATTTCCCAAAAGTAATTTTGCGGCGCCAGGGTGGGCCGAAAAATTTAATAAAAAAGCAGCTTAGATTTAATTTAATCCAATAAATGTTGAGCTTTTACCAGGTATTGTTACTCTATTATTTACTATTTTAACTGAACTTTGATTTATAGGAATAATTCCAGCATTCATATTATCTACTAAAATATCTTGAGTATTAAATTGATTTAGTTCCTCAATTTTTAAATCTATAAATGAGTCATTTGCATTGTGAATTACTATTACTTTCTTATAGTCCAGATCATCATTAGATTTTTCAATAGCAGTGTTATCTAATATGAAGGCAATATGTCCGTTGTATTGTATCTCTAGTTCTCCGGCGATATGGTCTTGAATAGATAGATCAATTGTTGCAAGAGAGTTTGATTTATTAATGGCCCGTGGTAAAATGGAGTTATTTCCTTGTGCTCGATAGGCGTTTTTGGGATAGTTCCATTCTCCAGGAGTTCCTACTAACTTTATATTTAAGATATTTTGATCAGACCAGGCATTAAGATCAAAGTTATTAATTTCTTTTTTATTAAAGTTAATTTTCCCATATCCATATGAATCAAATTGTACAGTGTAAGGGTTATTTTGAGGGTTTTTGTTTTGGCTGTTTTTTCCATGAACTTCTCCTATAACGAATAATTTTTCATTAGGTGGTCCATTCAAAAATTCAATTGTTAATTCATTTACTTCATCCCAGCTTTTATATTGAGATGTAGGCGAGGTTGTATATTTCTCTGAATTTGGTATATTTTCACAAATAAACCTTAACCCTTTTTTTATGAGTTCGGGGTTGTCATAGCGTAGGCATGGGAGCTTCATTCTAAGTTGTGTAAGTCCTGAAATAAAATCAATAATATCTTCATGATCTTCAACTTTTGACCAATTAAACATATTTGTAATATCTGGTGACTGATAGGAGTTTTCATGAAAATAGTACGAACCATCAACCGGTATGGCCAAGTCAGAAGTATGGGCGCGATCAATTGTCGGGTCATTGGGAGCTAAAGGTTTTGATCTACCAAATTCAACACCACCTTCTAAAACAATTTTTCCTTGAGAAGAAAAAAGCATCGACAAAGACATTTTGATATATTTTTTTATGGAGTGTTTGGAAGAGTCTGTGGTTAGATTAATTTTATCCCAAAGAGTAGGCCCATCGTGGATACTTATATAGTTAATTGTATTTTTTGGAGATTGAGCAAAACAGTGATATGGGTACTGGTCAATAAGAACATCTATATGTGAATCATTATCATAATCAATGGGATAATTTTTTATTCCTCCGATTATAGCAGATCGAACTTTAGGTCCCTCCCAAAAAGCCCCCTGTATAAATCCTCTAATATCAAGGTTACCAGTAAAAGAGTCTCTTGCAGTATCGTTAAATAGTGCGATATTGGCCTTTAAAGGAATATTTCGTTTGTTAATAGATTGGGCCCTTGGAAGATCAGTTAGATCCCATCCTTCTCCATAAAGTATTGCATCTTCACCTAGAGCCTGTCTTATTTGATTTATAGTGGTGTGATCTAAAAAACTCATGAGATCAAATCTAAATCCATTGATTCCAATTATTTCATAATAAAATTTTAACGAATCAATAATTAATCTTCTTACCATTTTGATTCTAGATTCAATACTGTCACCAGCACCGGTACTTTTTGAAACCGATCCATCTTTATTTCGTCTTAAATAACATCCTGGAGCAATGTCTTCTAAGATATTTCCATCATATAAATGGTTATAAACAACGTCCATAATGATACCAATTTTAGCATTATGAAAACTTGATACCATTGCCCTGAGTTCTCGTAAGCGACTACTGGGATCATCTAAAGAAGAACAGAACCATCCATTGGGAATAAAATAATGAAACGAGTAATATCACCAGGGTTCATTGATTGTAGGAGTACCCGTATGTCCATGTTGAAAATCTTTATGAGTTTCATTAATTATGTAACCTGATTGAATG
>DAOVTR010000196.1 GCA_030633015.1 Bdellovibrionales bacterium | reverse complement strand
TAAACTACCACTTTCTCATAAATTGCTTAATAAATGAACTCAAACACTAATGAAAATTTGAGAGCAGTTATAGCTCAAATATCTCAGACTTCTATGAAGTATATGTCTCTACTTTATCATGCCCATAGATCTTTAGAGTATGGAGTTAATAGAGATTTTGGTGAGAAAATTCAAGACTATATGTTGGAGTTTGATGATAATTTAATTGATCTAGATAATACTTTGGGCGTTATCAGTACAAAAATTAATGAACTATCAGCTGTTACCCAAGAGCAACCACAAGAAGTTGACGGTGAAAGTGAAGTGGTAAGTAGTAGTAAAGATCCATATAAACGTGCTAAAAGATAGATTTTAAATAGGAAATTAAGTAATGGTTAGTATTTCATCTACAATAGCACTTACCTATGATGACGTCTTGATTCTTCCCGGAAAGTCAAAGCTACTTCCGGGTGATACGAATTTAACTACAAATTTTACAAAGAAGATAAGTTTAAATATTCCTTTAGTTTCTGCAGCCATGGATACGGTAACCGAATCTAAAACTGCAATTGTTATGGCCCAGGCCGGAGGCATTGGTGTTATTCATAAAAATATGTCAATTACTGAACAGGCCAATCAGGTTTTAAAAGTTAAAAAATTTGAAGCTGGAAGAGTTATAGATCCCATTACAATTCATAAAAATGCCAAGCTTAGTGAAGTGGTAGAGCTAACTGAGGCCCATGGTATAACCGGAGTCCCTGTCGTTGATAAAGACGGTATTTTAGAGGGGATACTTACAAACAGAGATATGAGATTTGAAGATGATTTAGATAATGTTTTAGTTAAAGATGTAATGACTCCTAAAGATCGTCTTATTATAGGTATGTCTAACATAAAAATGTCCGCTGCAAAAAAGCTTTTAAAACAGCATCGAATTGAAAAATTACCTATTGTTGATAAAAATGGACGTCTTAAAGGTCTTATTACCATTAGAGATATTAATAAAACCATTTCTTATCCTTTTGCTAATAAAGATAGTCTAGGTAGATTAGTTGTTGCAGCGGCCGTAGGAGTTGGAGAGAGTGAATTTTCAAGAGCAACTGAACTTGTTAATGCCGGTGTAGATGTGATTGTGATTGGTACGGCCCATGGGCATTCACAAAAAGTTTTTGAAATGGTTAAAATTATTAAATCTAGTTTTAAATCGAAGGTTGAAGTTGTTGCAGGTAATGTTGCAACAGCAGCAGCTTGTAATGATCTGATTAAATTAGGAGTAGATGGAATTAAGGTAGGTATAGGCCCTGGATCAATTTGTACAACGAGAGTTATTGCCGGAATCGGTGTGCCTCAATTTAGTGCAGTTGCTGAATGTTCAAAAGTTGGAAAAGATTTTGGAGTTCCAATTATTGCAGATGGTGGGGTTAAGTTTTCAGGGGATATCGTCAAGGCCCTCGCAGCGGGGGCCAGCAGCGTTATGATCGGATCACTATTTGCTGGAACCGATGAAAGTCCTGGAGAGTTAGTTCTTTATAAAGGAAGAAGTTATAAAACCTACAGAGGAATGGGGTCACTAAGTGCCATGGTTAAAGGATCAAAAGATCGCTATGGGCAAGCAGATGTTAAAGAGACAAACAAGCTTGTACCAGAGGGAATTGAAGGGCCAGTTCCACATCGAGGACACTTACCTGGTAATATTTTTCAACTTTTAGGTGGTGTAAAATCGGGAATGGGGTATGTTGGAGCACCAAATTTAGAATCTCTTTATAAAAAAGCTAAATTTATTCAAATAACAGCGGCATCTTTAAAAGAATCTCATCCCCATGACGTTCATATAACGAAAGAGGCCCCGAACTATTCCATAAGTTAATCAATAGAGGAACATGACTTTAAAACAAATTCTTATAATTGATTTTGGATCACAATATACAAGACTTATTACAAGAAAATTTAGGGAGCTTGGTTTTTCCAGTGAAATAGTCACTGTTGACCAAGCTAAGTTTGTCTTGTCACAAAAAAATCGTCCTAAAGCGGTTGTTTTATCAGGTGGACCTCAGTCAGTTTTTGAAGATGAGGGGGATTACAGTTTTATTTTTAAGATAGAAAATCTTCCTATCATGGGAATCTGCTATGGGATGCAGCTAATTGCAAAAAAATTTGGCGCTAAAATTTTAAAAGGTGATAGCGCTGAGTATGGCGCTGGAGAAGTTTTACATCTTGATGATTTTAAAATAGATAATTGTCCAGATCAACATAAGGTTTGGATGAGTCATTCAGATCATGTGACAGAGCTTCCTAAAACTCTTAAAGCTATAATGAAAAGTAGTGATGATATCATTGCTGCTATTAAACACACTTCAAGTCCCATTTTGGGTTTCCAATTTCATCCTGAAGTTTATCAAAGTGAGTATGGTGAGCAAATACTTTTATATTTTTTAAACAGGGTAGCTAAAATAAGTCCTGATTGGAATAGTTCAACGATTTATGCAGAAGCGATGGATAAAATTTCTCATATTAATAACGAATCTGTTTTATGTGCTTTTTCAGGAGGGGTGGATTCATTGGTTGCAGCAAGTTTAGTTGCAAAAAATGCTAATAAAGGTTTGCACTGTTTTTTTATTGATAATGGCCTGTTAAGGCCACAGGATTTAATTCATATTAAAATGCTTCAAGAGCAGACCTCTTTAAATATAAAAATAATTGATGCCGGCCATGAGTTTTTAACAAAGCTTGAAGGAATATCAGATCCGGAAGAAAAAAGGAAAATCATTGGTGGAACTTTTATAGATGTTTTTGAAAAACAGGTGAAACTTTACGAAAAAGAAAGATCCATTCATTTTAAATATTTATTGCAAGGAACGTTATATACAGATGTAATTGAGTCAATGGCACCTCATAAAAAAGGTGGAAAATCTGTAACTATAAAATCTCATCATAATGTTGGAGGTTTGCCCGAGACAATGCAATTATCTCTTTTAGAGCCACTGAATGGTATTTTTAAAGATGAAGTCAGAATACTTGGTAAGAAACTTGGGCTTAATGATAGTTGGATTAATAGACACCCTTTCCCAGGCCCTGGAATAGGCATTAGAATAATGGGAGAGATCACTGAGGATAAAATTCAAAAAGTTCAACAATCTGATCAGATACTTTATGAAGAGTTAATTGGACGAAAGCTATATGATAGTGTTTGGCAGGCTTTTACAATATTTTTACCTGTAAAAACGGTAGGGATAAAAGGTGATGATCGGGCATACGAAGATGTGATCTGTATAAGATTAGTTAATAGTACTGATGGGATGACTGCCAATTGGGTGGATTTGGGATTTGAATTTTTAAATAATACATCTAGACGAATAACAAATGAAGTTACAGGAATTACAAGAGTAGTTTTAGATATAACGAGTAAACCACCCGGTACAATTGAATGGGAATAAGGCTGCTAGGTCTTAGGTATCTCTTCAAAATAATTTTTTAGTGTTATTTTTTTATTGGTAATTCCAATTTTTTTTCTAATGTTTTTTGTATGTCCCTTAATTGTTTCTAGAGAGACATTTAAAATATCTGCAATCTCTTTTTGAGAAGTTCCTGACTTTATGAAATGAGCAATTTTAATTTCAGTAGGGGTTAAGTTAATTTTTAAATTTTCAATTCTTTTAAAAAAATCATTATTAATTTCATTTAAATACTGTTCAATCAAATGAATTGATTTACAGCACCTTTCGTCATGTTGTGGAAGACATTTATATATTTTTTTTAAGATAGGTTTAATATTTCTTTCAATATTTAATGCTATGTTTTCATGGACCATGTTTTTTTCAAATTCTATTTGAGTGAGAACACCTTTAAGCAAAATGTTTTTTTGTTTAAGTTCAATATTGGCTATGCTCAACTCTTCTTGGCTATGACCTAATTTTTCCAGAGCAAGATTTTTGGCATTGATCTCATTTTTTAACTCTTGTGTTCTTTCAGCGACCATATCTTCTAAATGATTTTGATATTTGGTAAGTTCATTTTGTTGATGTTTAAATTGCAATGCCTTGTCTAATGTAATAGGGATCGTTTCAAGATAATTACCACTTGAGTCTTTAATTAAGTAGTCATAAGCTCCGGTCCGCATGGCATCTACTGCAATTTTTTCTGAACCAAGCCCAGTGACAATGATAATTGGGATTTCTGGGTATTTTTCAATTAGATCTAAAGCAGTACCGTCGCCTAAATTATAGTCACAAACAATCGCATCGTAGTCTGTTTTGTTTATTTGAACTAAAGCATCCTCAATCGAGGACACCATGAAGTATTTGTATTTAAAGTTAATTCTCTTTGCAAATTTATCAAACAGAAGCCGATCTACAGAATTGTCTTCAACGAATAAAATATTTTTATTACTGTTCATATGTTGGTACTATATATATAAATGATAGATATTATTACTCTTTTATTATAAACAAATAAAC
>DAOVTR010000282.1 GCA_030633015.1 Bdellovibrionales bacterium | reverse complement strand
TAATAAATACATCATCAGCTTGTATATTAGAAATTGTTAGTAGCGTTATTAAGAGTGCAATTATTAAATTCATATTAAAAACCTCAGGTAATAATTAAGATGTATAATTATTTTAGCTATAATTTGTATGATTGTCGAATGGAAGATAAATCATTAGTATATTATAATAGTATTTTTAAGGAAAAAATTTGAAAAATCAAAAAGTTATCCTACCTAAAATTATAGTTAATGATAGTTATTTAGTTCCCTATCAAGATGTTATTATTAAACGTATAAATAAAGTTGCAGATTTTAAAGAGCAACTTGTTGGTTCTATTTCTGATTTTGCAAATGGATATCAATTTTTTGGTCTTCATAAAACACATTCTGGGTGGATTTTTAGAGAGTGGGCCCCAAACGTAACAAGAATAGTTTTGATTGGAACTTTTTCAAATTGGGAAGAGTCCAGCAAATATGAGTTAAAAAAGGTTTCAAATACAGGTGTTTGGGAAGTCGAAGTTCCATCTAGTGATATTAATCATCTTGATCTTTATAAGTTGAGAGTTTACTGGGCCGATGGAAGTGCACAACGGATTCCTTCATATGCAAAATATGTTGTCCAAGATCAGGAAACAAATCTGTTTAATGCCTGTGTATGGGATCCTAAAGAGGTATTTGATTTTAAGCATAAAACAATTATTTCTGATGAACCCCCCATTATTTATGAAGCACATATTGGAATGGCCCAAATTGAAGGTAAAGTTTCAAGTTATATGGATTTTATAAAATATACTTTGCCAAGAATTAAAAAAGCTGGTTATAACACATTACAATTAATGGCAATTCAAGAGCATCCTTATTACGGATCTTTCGGTTATCAAGTTTCTAATTTTTTTGCACCATCTTCAAGGTTTGGTAATCCAGATGATTTAAAAAGATTAATTGATGCTGCTCATTCTTTAGGTTTAAGAGTAATAATGGATATAGTTCATTCTCACGCTGTTAAAAATGAAAATGAGGGGCTTTCATTTTTTGATGGTACTCAATTTCAATATTTTCATGCAGGAGAGAAAGGAAGGCATCCCGCTTGGGATACCATGTGTTTTAATTATGGGAAAGATGAGGTTGTTCACTTTCTTCTTTCAAATTGCAAATATTGGTTGGAAGAGTTTAAATTTGATGGATTTAGATTTGATGGTGTTACAAGTATGTTGTTTCATCATCATGGACTTGGAACTAGCTTTGGTCATTATGATGATTATTTTGGTGATGATGTAGACGAGGATGCAATAGCATATCTTACTTTGGCCAATGAACTTATTCATGAAGTTAATAATGATGCTATTACAATTGCAGAAGACGTGAGTAGTCTTCCTGGAATTGGAGTAGCAGTGGCAGATGGGGGAGTTGGTTTTAATTTTAGGTTAGGAATGGGACTCCCTGATTATTGGATTAAGCTTTTAAAAAAAACATTAGATGAAAATTGGAATATGGGAGAAATTTGGCACAATCTTACTAATTTAAGATTTGATGAAAAAGTAATTGCTTATGGAGAATCTCATGATCAAGCACTTGTCGGAGATAAAACTTTAATTTTCCGACTTATTGATAAGGATATGTATACGAATATGGAAATAAGCAATAGAAATATTGCAGTAGATCGCGGAATTGCTATACATAAATTAATAAGATCTATAACTTTAGCAACTTCTAAAGGTGGATATCTGAATTTTATGGGGAATGAATTTGGTCATCCTGAATGGATTGATTTTCCAAGAGAAGGTAATGATTGGTCTTATCATTATGCAAGAAGGCAATGGGATTTGGTTGATAATCAAGATTTATGTTATAGATTTTTATCAGACTTTGACAGAGATTTAATTTTATTTGTTAGAGAGAATAAATTACTTAATAAATCCAATTTGGAACTTATTCTTGAGCACAACGAAGATAAGATATTAGCTTTTAAAAGAAATGAGCTATTATGGATTTTTAATTTTCATAGTAATAAGTCTTATGAAGACTATCATATTGCATCAGCAAAAGGATCTTATCAAGCAGTATTCAACTCTGATGAGGTGAAATATGGTGGCTTTGATAGAGTAGATCAGAGAGTTGTTTATAAAACATTTAAAGGTGATAGTTTTAATTATATATCAACTTATCTTCCAACAAGAACCCTTATTGTATTTAAAAAATTATAATAGAATTTTTTTTGCATCATCTACTGATGCTATTGGGCGATTTGCTTCATGAGCAAGTCTTACAACTCTTTTAACATATTCACTATTATATTTTGCTAAAACCCCTTTTGTGAAATAAATATTATCTTCAATTCCAACTCTTACATGACCACCTAACGCAATGGAGGTCATTGATAGTGGTAGCTGGTATTTGCCAACCCCTGCAACACTCCACGTTTGTGAATCAGGAAGACGTCTTGTAAGTTCAATCAGGTTATAAATTTCGCCATTAAGTCCTCCGGGGACTCCAAGAACAAAATCTATATGGAATTTACTTGGAATAATATTTTTTTTAAGTAGTTGATACGTTGTTTCAAGCATTCCAAAGTCAAATATTTCAAGTTCAGGGACAATATTATATTTTTGAATTTCAGCTGATATTTGAGTAATTGTATCAATTGAATTTTCAAAAATTCCTTGTCCAAAGTTCATAGTTCCCATTGATAGAGTGGCCATATGTGGTTTTAGTTTTAAGGGAGAACATCTTAAATTAACAGGAGTACCTACTGCTCCTCCTGTTGAGTATTGAATGATGCATTCACATTCATTAAATATTTTATTTGTTACTTCTTTAAAAATATTACTATCTTGAGAAGGAAGTCCACTGCTGTCTCGGACGTGTAGATGAATAATACTAGCGCCAGCTTTAACGGCATCAATTGCAGATTTGGCAAGCTGATCTGGAGTTGATGGTAAATAAGGATAATCTTCAAGAGAAAGTTCTGCGCCCATTACAGCACAAGTAATAATTAATGGAGTTTCTTCTAGTTTCTTCATAGTATACCTATATTAGTTTCTTAATTTCAAAAAGTGATTCTTCAATTGCATTTACAACGTAATTAAGATCTTCGTCAGAATGTCTATAAGCAATATAGCCATGGTGAAATGGTTGCAAAAACACTTTTCTTCTAATTAGCTCAGTATAAAATGCAGGTCTAAGTTTTTTGTAGTGTTTGTTTTTGTCTCTATCAAAAGTGATAAATGGCATCCATGGCCCTCCAGAAAAGCTACACTCTAATCCTGATTTTTCTAAAACATTTTTAACATTGTCTGCAAAGATGTTTCCTTTTTGTTTAATTTTATCAAGGATATTATCTCTTTGCATTATTTCAATAGTCTTAAGGGCCGCAACCTGTTCAAGGCTATTGGGGAAAAATGTTGAACTTAAAAACACTTTATCTTTTAAGACGTCCATAATTTCTGCTTTCC
>DAOVTR010000184.1 GCA_030633015.1 Bdellovibrionales bacterium | reverse complement strand
TGGAGAGTGGGGAATTAATCTTTCTGGTGGCCAAAACCAGCGACTAACTTTAGCTAGAGCAATTTCAAGACGCCCCAGTCTGCTTCTACTTGATGATTGTCTGTCTGCTGTTGATACGGTAACAGAAGAGGAGATACTTACAAATTTGGATACTTATTTAAAAGAGACATCTTTAGTTTGGGTAGCACATAGAAAATCTACATTGAAAAATTGTGATAGGATTATAAATCTTGGAAGATAAAAAGAAAAAAACTAAAAAATATATTGTAGCGGATGATCAAGATGAAAGTGAACTCCACCGAACTAGTCTTGGCGATCTAAAGGCCTTTGCATCACTATGGAAATTTGCTGATGGTATTCGTCTTAAACTTATCCTTGCAATTGCTTTAATCTTGGCAAGTTCAGTTTCAACTATTGCAGCAGCAAGACTCATTGGACAATTTGTTGATAAAGGTTTGATTGCAAAGAATTTAGATATTTCAATAATTCTTGCAGCAGTAATTGTAGGCCTTGAGATATTTACCATAGTCGTGCAGTGGGGGGGACGCGTAATTTTAGCTAAACACTCCTCAAATATTATATTAAATATAAGAAAGAAACTTTTTTTTCACCTACAGCTTCTTCCAATGGGTTTTTATGATAAGAGGCCGCAAGGAAGAATTGTAACTAGAGTTACTCATGATGTGGAGGGGATTGAAGATTTTTTTACCTCTTCGTTGGGCCGTTTTTTTCTTGCCATAATTATGACCATCATGTCGGCCACCGCAATGCTTGTTACTGATTTTAAAATAGGTCTAATTTTAATTCTGTCCATGTTGCCGGCGGTTGTTTTTATCTCACTAACAAGGGCCAAAGTAAGAATGGTCGTAAGAAGGATGTCAAAGGAGAAAAGTGCTATAAACTCGAGACTATCTGAGTTTTTAAGTGGAATGGAGGTTATTAAATCTCACGGACTTGAAGATTGGTCTAAAGAGCATTTTAACCGAGCAGTTGCTGACAATTGGCATGCGACTTTAGCTGCTAATCGGCTTTTTTCATGGACAAGACCTACTATCGCTTTTTTATGCTCACTGCCTATTTTATTATTAATATGGTTTGGAGGTAGATCTATTTTGGAAGGTGCCATGCAGATTGGAGTATTTGTAACTTTTATTAGATACTGTGAAAGTTTTATTCGGCCTGTTTTAACTCTATCAAGAGAAATTCACATTGTTCAACAGGCCTTTACAGGCGCTGAAAGAATTGTAAGTTTTTTAAATGAATTATCAGAAGCTGATACCCTTGGAGATGATGGTAAATTGAAAAATATTGAATTTATTGGAGAGATAAAATTTAAAAATGTCAGCATGTTTTATAATGAGGCGACTTGGGTTTTAAATGACATTTCATTGGATATTAATCCTGGTGAGGTGGTAGGATTTGTTGGAACAACTGGTTGTGGAAAAACAACGACTGTCTCTCTTTTGCTTCGATTATATGAATTTCAAAAAGGGAACATTACTTTTGATGGTACACCGATTAGAGAATTTGATAGAGATTTTTTGCGACAATCAATTGGATTTGTCTCTCAGGATGTAGTTATTTTTAGAGGCTCTCTTAGAAATAATTTAACTTCAGCCGAGTCTTTTACTGATCAGCAAATTATTAGTGCTTGCAAAGAGACTGGCCTTTGGGAAGTAATGAGGGGCATAGGTCTTCGTTTTGATACTCTTATTTTAGAAGAGGGGGCAAATCTGAGTGTTGGAGAGAGACAGCTTATAGCTCTTACAAGAATATTTTTAAAGAATCCATTTTTGTTAATTTTAGATGAAGCAACTGCAAATATTGATCCCCATCATGAGGAGATTATTCATGCTGCAGTCGAAAGATTAATGAAAGATAGGACATGTATTATTATTGCCCATAGAATGGATACCATTAGAAAATGCAACAAACTCTTTGTTTTCAAAGATGGTAAAATTATTGAATCAGGCAGCATCGATCATCTAATATCTAAAAATGGAGAGTTTTCAAAACTTACTTCCAGTAATTAGCTGAGATGAGTAGCCCATGTCCCATATGTATTTTCATGGTTTGAACTGTTTTTGCTTTTAGTTCAAGAAGTTGGCCTAATACCAGTGCCATATTTGTAATTTCTGTTGCAGCATAATCTTTGGACTCTATTTCGGAATCAGTTAGAGAGACTCTCTTATTATAGGCCGTTTGTAGCTGCTTAGTTGTATATGTTTTTCCCTCTTTTATGGATTGCTTTCGAACACTATAGTAGTGGACTCCACCAATTCCAATGATTTTTTTAGAAGCAAAGAGCTCAGATACCCACGAAGGCATATACATACTGGTTAGATATTTTGAAAGTCTAAGTGCCTTATTACCACCATCCATTTTAAGGGGATTCGGAGAGTTGGTCTTTTTATGATCTAGACCTTTAACTGATTCAATTACAAGATTTTTAAAGTTAATGGATGCAACTTGCCCTTCGTAAATTTGAAATTTTCCATTTTGATAACCTGAAATTTGAGAGCTTCCCCCTCCGATATCCCATACTACAATATCTTCTTTTTTGCTTTTAGATAGGGCAACGGCCGAAGAAAATCCAAGTAGTGCTTCTTGGGATTGATCAATGATGAATATTTGAAGATTAGTTTCTTTTTTTATGTTTTTAATAAACTGCTTTGCGTTTAGTGCTTTTCTAAAAGCTGAAGTTGCTACAGCTTTATAATTAGTTGGATTGAATTTTAGTGCCATTTTCATTAATTTTTTTAAGGCATTGATTCCATCAGCCTGTAGGTCTTTTGGGAATTTGTTATCAGTGGTTTTAGCAAGTCTATTTTTATATTTTACCTTTAGTGCTTCTTCAAGCAGTATTTTTACTATTGTGCCCGTGCAAGTATTAACTTCAGCAACAACCATTTTGGTACTTCCTGAACCAATATCAAATGCTGCTCTGGTTTGATTACATTTTGCAAATAGATTAAAAGATAACGTAAAAGTCGTAATAATGATTAAAAATCTCATAATTCCTCACTAAATTAATATACAAAAGCTTTCTGTCTGATTTCAGTTATAAGCTTGTTAATATTTTTTACAGTGAGAACATTATTGGAAATATTGTTTGATTTCAATTTTTTTTGCTTTCTATGCATTTTTAACAGGGTTGTACCAATTGCTTTTCCTAGTAGGGGTGGTACAGCATTTCCAATCTGTCTCCATTGGGCCGTAATTGGTCCGCTAAATTCAAAGCTATTAGGAAAGCTTTGCAAAGAAGCGGCCTCTCTTGGAGTTAAAAATCTATTCTCTGTTGGGTGGTAATAGCTGTGTCTGTGGGTCATTATGGTCGGACTTGGGCCTTTCCCATTAAGTCTTTGATATTTAGTCTGTCTAAACCTATTTTCTGGAAGCTCACTCCAATTTATACCTAATCTAATCCTAGATGGTAGGTAGTTTATCTCATCTTTTTTATATCTAATGCCACACCCTTCTGGAATGTATTTAATAATTTTAAGATCTTTTTTAGATTTAATAATGCTACTTCTAAGGTCATGATTAAATAGATTTCCCTTGCTGTCTTTTAGGTTTTTAAGGGCATCATTTACGTTACGAGGCGGAATATATTTTTTTTTGATAATTGTATCATGGGTTGGAGTTGGAAAGATAATTGTATTGCTGTATTTACTCCCCAATATGATAGTTCTTCTTCTTTTTTCTGGTACTCCAAAGTGTTGAGATGACATAACTTTTATATTTAAATTATAGCCCATCTTTTTAAAATGCTTAAAAATGGCCTGAAGTGTTTTTTCATTTTTCTGAGCAATAAGACCAGTAACATTTTCAATGACAATAAAGTCAGGTGAAGTCTGCTTTACAATTCTACTAAATTCCATAAACAGTTTATTTCTTTGATCTAAGGGATTTCCTGGGCCCACAGTGGAAAATCCTTGACAGGGAGGGCCGCCAACTACGGCATGTATTTTTTTATCACCAACAATTTCTAAAATTTTTTTATTGGTAAGCTTAGAAATATCTCCACAGTAAGTGTCGGCAGATGGATGGTTGGCTGCAAAGGTTTCAATTGCGTGTTTATTAAAGTCTATGCCTAGAATGCATTTCATTCCAGCAAGTTCAAGTCCACATGAAAGGCCGCCTGCTCCGGAGAATACATCAATAAAATTAAGTGTCATAATTCCAGCTTGAAAGTTAAGAGTTGTATGAAATATTATTGTGTCTTAAAAGCAAAATTGTCAATTAATAATTAAGCTTAAGCCGCTTCTTTTTTTGTAATATTTAGAGGTAATATTTTTAAATTATTCTCATTGGTCTTACTATTAAAAGTAGAAACTACTGCAACTGATTTTTCACTTGGTGCAACTGTAGGTAGATCATATACTTTAGCAATGTTGATAATCTTAAAGGGGGCCTGATCTTCTTTTGTAATAATTTTGTTTACATAAGGTGCCCATAGATCTGTATTATCGCTGGTAAGTATACTGATTTGACCGCTACTTTTAGACTTGTATTCTAATGCTTTGGTAAAAAGGTTAATAGAATCGGAATCTAAATGTTTTTCAGGTG
>DAOVTR010000005.1 GCA_030633015.1 Bdellovibrionales bacterium | reverse complement strand
CATTATATCATCTTCATGTGTTCCAATAAAATCATTTGTAATCTTCCGATCTGATGAGATTTTATCAAAGGTAAGATAAAGATTTTCACTTGCAACATTACCAACTTGAAAAACAACGCTAAAATAATCATCTAAATGAGGGTGTTTTTCTATAAAAAAATTTCGAAGTATTCTTGAAACTTTCGATAACTGCAAATTACCTTGTTTAGAAAGCTCAAAAATACTAGCTCCTTTATAAACAAAGGAATAAACAATAAACTTTTCAGTTAACCAACTAAACCATGATTTAAATGGACCTATTGTCGATTGATCTAAGACGTAATTTAACCTTAATATGACCTGATTAAAATTTATGTTTTCAAGAAAAATTAAACTCCACATCTGTTCAAAATCTGACTCATATCTTCTTTGCCAGGTAATTGCATCTAAATTCAGATCTATCCAATCTCTAAAATCAGTAAAGTCATTTTTATTAAAAGTAATTATCTTGTCATTGCTCATATTTATGTAGGCATTGTATCAAGACAATACTTTTTTTGTCATTAAGGTATTGATAATTCGAATAGTTATTTTTACTATCTTTAAAAAACTAGGAAAAACACCCAAAGAACCTCCATAACCCCCCAAAATCATTCGAGCCACATGGTTTGGAGTAATTTTCCATCTACATTACCACTAGCACCATGCCTTATCATTGATGTGGAATGAAGGTTAAGCCCAAAGGATTATTATAGGTAAACTTCGTCAATTACAAATGAAAGACATAAAGAAGAAGAGTCAGAACTACTTAATTGTGAACTTAAAAACTTAAAACTTTTTCATAAAGATAAAGTTGAAGAAATTAAAATTGGACAATAATAAAATCATAAAATTTAACTATGAAAATTCAATTGATTCACTAACTAATTTGTTAGCTCTTTATAAAAAAATCACATGTGAGCAATTTTTAGAGCATATACAACTTCAAATATTCGTCCCTGAAATTGTACCTTGGCACATTACCTGGCCAAATCAAAAAAACATGTGCTTTAGAACACTTCGTTTTGCTATAGAACATATGACTAATGAAAAAATTACAGTAGAGCTTTTTCATGAGTAGAACTATCGATCATCAACTTTTCAACTGGCACCTAGAAATTAGCTCTAAGTGCTTATTGAAATGTCCTAGATGCATAAGACAAGAATCCCCGAATAGTTTTACCAAAACTGAAACAAGCCTAGAGTTTATAAAAAAGGTATTTCCTCCACTGTTTTTAAAAAAAAATATTCATAGAATAACATTTGGTGGTGGAGTAGGTGACGCAATTTATAATAGTCAATTTATTGAAATTGTAAAATATTTAAAAACTAACCATCCACAAATTCAACTTGTGCTAGTCACAAACGGAAGTCATCGGTCAAAGTCCTGGTGGACAAATCTTTCTGAATATTTAAATATAAATGATGAAATAATCTTTTCTATCGATGGTTGGGATAATGCTTCAAATAACCTATATCGAGTTAATTCTGACTGGAATAGTATTATAAACGCAATCAAAATTATAGTTGAAAGTCCTGCGATAGTAAGATGGCAAACTATTATCTTTAAATTTAATCAAGATAACCTGGAAATGATTAAAAACATTGCAAAAGGCTGTGGCGTTGATCAGTTTTATTTAATTAAAAGTTCACTTTTTGGCAGTTTAAACCCTGCTTATAACAACCCTACAACTGGAATTGATAACTTGGAGCCAGCCAAAAAGTTTGTTAGTGACTTTACTCGAACTCAACGAATGAAAACTAAATTTAATCCACATAGTGAAAAAATGAAAAATTATAAAAACTTCTTTAAACAATTTAATGCTGTTTCACTAAAACAAGAAAAGATAATAAGAAATAAATACAGTAACCATTACATAATGCCGACTTGCCTTTTTGCATATCGAGGAAGTTATATTGACTGGCAAGGAATTTACTATCCATGCAGCTGGGTTTCACATCCTTTTAAAACCATTCGCTCAAAAGAAAATAGTAGTAAAATTCTTTTGTTTGAAAACTTTTTCTTTGAAAAAAATAGAGAAAAATTCAATCTTAACAAAAGATCCTTAGAAGATGTTTTATCTGACCCCGTATGGAGAGACCTCGATAAAAGTTGGCATTCAAAAGAGACAATGTCACTAGTCTGTGAAAAAAAATGCCGAAATGAGATAACATCAAATAACCAACTAAAACCAGGCTCCATGATATTATGAAACGATCAATGCCAAAAGCAATTGTAACAGGTGGAGCAGAAGGAATAGGAAAAGATATTGTCGATTTTTTTAATGGTTCCATTGGTGTAAGTCGAAGAACGGGTCATGACATAAGAAATCAGTCCGTTCGAGATAAATTAATTGAAGATAGTTTAAACTACAATATGTTTATTAACCTTGCTCACGACGGTGAATTTGCTCAAACCAAGCTACTGTATGAACTTTTTAATAAATGGGAACAAGTAAAGAAAGAAGGATATATTATAAATATTGGATCAATTGCTACCTTAGATTTAAAAAGATACGAAAGATATGCAATCGTTAAATATTCTCTGGATACAGCTAGCCACCAGTGCTCTCGAAAGATATCTGATACTGGATTAAATTTTAAATGCAGTATTATTCGACCTTCATTATTAGATATTCCAAAAAGCCATAAAAAGAAATCATGGAAAGGAATAGGAGTTAGAGGAAAAAACATAGCAAAAACAATTCAATATCTATGGTCAACACCTAAAAATCTACAAATCACAGATATTATCATAGACTCAATTATTAATCCTTAGCTCTCTAAATTGTCTTTATCCAAATAAATACTTTTTTTGTCATTAAGGTATTGATAATTCGAATAGTTATTTTAATATTTTTAAAAAAATAGTGCAAAACAATTAAGAAGTCACCTAAGTCCCCAAAATCATTTACTTTGTATAATTTGGAGTAATTTTCCTTCTACATTACCACTAGCACTATGCCTTATCATTGATATAGGAAGAAAGTGAGGCCCAAAGGATTATTATGGACAAACTTAGCCAATTACAAGCGGACAGACATAAAGAAAATGAGTATAAACGTCATAATTTTGAAATTAGAAAGCTTCGTTCTGAATATAATAGAGATTTTCAAAAAACAGTTCGTAAAGAAGAAAATCAAATTGACCAACTCAAAAGAAATTATGAAGTTAACTTATCAAATTTAGAAAATAAGTTTGAACAAAAGCTAAAAGAGGTTAGAACCTCACATAGCGAAAAAATGTCAGAAGAGTCAGGACGACTTAATTCTGAACTTAGAAACTTAAAACTTTCTCATAAAGATAAAGTTGAAGAAATTAAAATTGGACAAAACAACGAAATTGATAATCTTTCAAGTTCTCACAAAGAGACGCTTGATCGAGCTAAACAACAATTTCAAAAAGAGCAATATAAATTAGAAAGCTAAATGGGGTATTATGGAGAACATTACTGAGCCAAATGTATTTATAAATGGGAAAGCACAAATAATTGAGATGCTGCAACAGATGCCTTTACCTGAAAAAGAAATACTCCTTAAAAATTTAAAAATAAGAAATCCGCAGCTAACAGAAGAGCTTATTGAAAAAAGCTTTAGCGTAAGTCATTTTGAATCTCTTTCAAACCATGAAATTAACCTTGTAATCCAAAATGTCTCGGCCCCTGTTATGGGTATTGCCCTTAAAGGATTTTCTCAGGATTTTCAGCGAAAAGTACTCTCCATTGCTTCTAGAGATTATGCTGAAAATGCATATCGAATATTAACAACTCCTACAAATAATGAAGCTATCAATATGAAAAGAGCTCAAAATAAAATTAAAAATATAATTATTGCACTTTCTAAACAAAAGCAGATAAATATTTAACTTTTTGCATATTCTTCTTACTCTCTTTACTTTTACAACGTCTGTTGATAAATAAAATTAATGAAGAGTTATAATGAAATCCTCAAACAAGAACTTAAAAATAGAAAAATTAACAATATAGCCTA
This sequence comes from Bdellovibrionales bacterium, assembly GCA_030633015.1. The sequence goes on along the minus strand of DAOVTR010000005.1, from coordinate 11,443 downwards.
CTCCCTAAGAGCATTTGCAAGAGATTTACAAATTGCTCCTTCAAGATTGTCTGAAATTATAAATAATAAGCAGGGATTGTCTGCTTCTAAAGCTGAGAGTATTGCTCAAAATTTAAACTATAGTAAAAATAAAATAAAATGGTTCATAAGTCTTGTTGAATTTAAACAGGCCAAAGATGAGCCATCCAGAGCTGCGGCATATAAAAATATATTATTACAAGAGAGCCTAATTCAAAGAAGAAGAATTAAAACAGAAATGGGAATATTATCTAGTTGGAAAGCTATTGCGATCAGAAGATTAACTCAAGTTAACGATTTTCAATCATCTCCAGAATGGATTGCCAAAAGATTAAACATTACAATCGATGAGGCGCGAACGACACTTAATCACTTAGTAAAGGCAGGTCACTTCAAACTAAAGAACAATGGAAGATATGAGGTTAATGAAAATATTATTCTCACCCCCCAATCAGAACTTGCAATAAAAGATATTAAGAAAATGTATAAAGATATTTTGAATCTAGCCTATGAGGCCAGATTCAATCTTCCATCAGAAAACAGAGATAATGCGATTCATGTATTTGCAATAAATAAAAAACTTATCCCTCAAATCACAGATTACATAAGAAACCTAGAAGATCAAATTGACTCACTAACCTATCAAGACCCAAAAAACTCTTTGTACTGTTTTACAACTCATCTTTTTCCATTAAGTACTTTTGATCAAGATAATAATTCAAAATAACCTCTAAACTTTCATCTAGTGATCCTTGCCTAATCCCCTTCTTTTTCAACATTTCTTTTGTTTTAACATTTGTAAAGACTTGATGATCTTTTAAATAAACTAAAAGTTCTATGACAAGCATAATTATAATCTTTAATTTTCTAGCAACTAAAAACTGAAGAGGGAATAATATTAAAGTCATAAACCTGGATGGTAAAAACAATCGCTTAATACGAGGAAATTTTCTTTTATAAATTATAAAAACCATGTCAGACAATTTACTCAACGACAATGAAAGTTGAGGGCCTGAGCATAAATTAAAAACACTCCCAGGGGAAGATTTATCAAGAGCAATTTCTATTAATGATTTAGCAAGATAGTCAACGTTTACTGTGTCTAGCGTTCGACCTGATAGAATTGGCAAAATTCCAAAACCTTTTTTCCCTGATAGAAAATCAGCCAAATAATAAAAAATTTGGAAACTAATAATCTCTCCCGTTAAAGAGTCTCCTACTACCATGCTTGGACGACATATAGTTAAAGGTATATTTTTTTTTTGCATTTCATCCCACAAAAACTTTTCCGTTTCATATTTTGCATACTCATAATTATTATGAAATTTTTTGCATTCAAAACTAATATCTTCAGGAAGCACTCTAATTTCTCTTCCACCGACACCAACTGTTGAAATAAAAATGAAATTATTAATTTTCTTGTCTGCTATCGGCCCGCTAAAAAAGTCCAATACGTTTTTTGTACCTTGTAAAATAATACTTAATGCTGATTCTTTATCAAGATTAAGATTAATACTCGCAGCTGAGTGAACAACATAATCACACAAATGACATCGATTTTGGTCTTCCTGATTAGCTATTCCCATTTTCTTTTTTGTAATATCGCCTTTTACTCCTACTATACTTTCTAAAAGATCAGGAGATAACTTTAAAAAATCATATAATCGCTGTAGCTTTTGTGTAAATTCAATGTCGCTATTTGCGCGAATCAAAATTGTTACTATATGTCCATTTTGAATTAATTCTCGTACAAGAAAACTACCAATCGCTCCGGTGGCACCTGTAATAAAAAAATTTGCCATAGCTACCTTTTCTTTTTTATTCCAATATCTTCAAAACTTAACCCCAACTCTTCTATAACCCTGATCACTCTTTTATTTAAGAACATTCCTGTTTTGGCTGAAAGCTCTAGCATTTGAAATATATTTAACCAATATCTTCTTGGTGCCTTACCATCACGTATTGTTTTTGCAAATTCAATTTCGAATGTACTGTAACCAATCAGGTTAATCTCTGCAATGCCGATAACAGGAATCAAAAAGTTATTAGTAAGAAGAGGACCACTCCACTTTTTACAAATCAAATCAAGTTTATTCAACTGTTCAACTATTTCTAATTCTGATGGTTCCCACTCAACCATAGGGAGGATAAATCTTGTTTTATCCCCAGTCACTCTACTATACCAATATTTCAATTCATTTTTTGTAAAAACATCTTCCAAATTTACTCCCAAATATTTTTCAAAAGGATGTACTTCATGTTCATGACTAAATTCATTTCCAATATTGCCAAAAACATTTATGACTTGATTTTTGGATAGACCACAAATCACTAGTGGAATATTATTGTTAGAAGCAAAAATCCGAGCAGAGTCAAAAGTAATTTGGCCATCGACTAGATCAACCAAACTATAAACTCCCTGTTTTTTTATATTTTTAAAAGCAAAATTAAAGGTTTTTTTAACAAATTCTTTATCTGGACGGAAAACCATACTATCGATATTGAACTTGCTTAATACCTTTTGAGCATTACTTGTAGCAATTGGACTCATGAAGCCATTATCAACAAGCATTACCAGTATTCTTAAATCAGTATATTCCGCTGTAATTTTATTGAGCATATATGTACTATCTTTTCCTCCCGAAAACAACAACACGGCATCCCATCTTTCCCCTTTTTGTTGATAATCTTTTAATATTGAATCAATATTACTACCACTGATCTTTTCTTCTTTAGTATCACTTAATTCAACCTCACAAGCCTTACAAATAAGTTTTTCATCAAGTGTTTCATAGTTTTCTGGTAATATACATTTACTACATCTTTTTGATAGTTTCATTGATACAAAAGGATAAATACATTTCCATAAATATTTTGCAATAAAGTCTAGCCATACTACTTCTAAAATAAATATAATTTTTTTCATAACTACCTTCATATCAAGTGTAATTTAAAACATTAACAACAACAACTTAAACATCGTTTTTTCACGGAACACGACAGAACACTTTCATCGATATTAATGATTATTTAAATAAAAAGATCGACTAATTTAAAAAACAATCAATAATATAAATATGAATAAACTTTCTACTATTTCAAATTTATTAAATTCAAAAATAGAATTAAAAAATTCATCTCCTGATCATATTGTAATTTTTGAATCTAAAAAAAAACATAAAAACTACTCATTAGATCAACACCTATCAAACATACGATCATCCGCCTCAACCATTGCCAAAAGCAGTAACTTCTACCAACAAAAGGCCATAATTTTTATTCATGATAACTATATATGGGATATTATTCACAATGCATGTTTGGGATTAGGGATAACAGTTGTTGGCATTGATGTAAAAACAACTTGCGATGACATTAAGCAAATAATTAAAACACTTAAGCCACAAATTCTTTTTTTTGACCAATCTATACCTACAGACGGATTAAATTTATTTTTAAATTTCAATTCAAATATAAAAACTATCTTTAAGTGTGGTACATTAGACAACACCAACGAAGATGATTATCATTCCATTTTTATCAACATCGGTCGCACCAATGATACATTCAAGTTTCCACAGACAAATGAAGCAGATATTGCCACAATCATTTTTTCTTCAGGAACAACAGGGCAACCTAAAGTTATTCCTTTCACTCAAAGGCAAATTGTTTTAGCAATCGAATTAATCATATCCCACTACAACCTTCAAAATAATTATCATAAAACTATTTGTTGGATGCCTCTTTCAAATATATTTCAACGTATTATAAACTTAGTTGCCTTAAGCACAAACGCAAAAACATGTTATGTTAATAACCACAAGAACTTATTTAATTCCATCAACTTTTTTCAACCAGATTTTTTAGTTGGTGTTCCAATACTATTCGAACAAGTCTATAAGACATTTGAAAAATATGAACAGTTCATAAAAAAGATTCCTTTCTTACACTTTTTAATTTATTTTTTAAAACAATCAATTAAGCATAAATTTACAAAAACAGGGAACATTTTATTATTATCAGGATCTGCCGCCTGTAGCATTAAAACCCTTTCTTTTTTTAAAGATATTGATATTCCAATTTATGAGGCATATGGAACAAGTGAAAATATTATTCCCATTTCTGCAAACACCCAGCATAAATTTAAAATAGGAAGCGTCGGCATGGTATTAAAAGTAAATACCGTTAAAATCATCAACAATCAGATACATATAAGGGGTCCTGGGGTAATTACAAACTATTATAATTCTTCATCAGGCACACTTGATATAAATGATTTTTATAATACCCAAGATACTGGATATTTTGACAAAGAAGGATTTTTATTCATTACGGGAAGATCTTCTAATGTTTTCAAAACACAAAATGGAAAAAAAATAATACCTGAAACAATTGAAAAATATTTTATGACTTTACCTGATATAAATCATGCAGTAATTATTGGAGAAAACCAACCGTTCCCAATAGCAATTTTAAATATTAAAAACACCACCAATATTAGAAAACTGCATAAAGAAATAGTAACTAATGGTCATTTTAAATTCATCCATTCTTATTTATTTATAAAAAAAAGATTTACAATAAATGAAGAGCTGACAAGCAACTTCAAAATTAAACGATTGTATATTATTAAAAGATATGAAAAGGAAATTCAACAAATTTATAATAATAACTTAACAACATATCTAGTTAAATCTAGTAATATCTAAGCAATAATATATTTAGGGGAAATTTCTCCAGCGTAAACGATTCCATTCCTTAATCCAAGGGTAGAAATATCCAAGTCATTGCAATTTAAAGCAATAAAAAGATCCAAAGCAACCCTTGCTCCAGCGACAATTGTTCTAGACCTCTTTTTCAAATATGGAAAACTCTTTTGTAATTGATTTGAATCTTGGCTACTAATGACATTATAAAACGTGCGAAATTCATCCAATGTGATGCTAGTGTTATGGACTGATTTATCATCATAGTCACTTAGTTTTTTAAACATTGCAGCTATTGAGGTCATACTTCCTGCAACACATACAATTTCTGACGAAATATAATCTTGAATACTATAACTACTTTTTATCAAATTAAATTGATCAATATAATTCCGCTGCTCTACCCACTCTGTGGCACGGACTGACCCTACAGGTAAACTGATTGTATCAATTAAAGAAAAGGGACTGGTTTTAATTTTAATAAGCTCTGTTGATGCTCCTCCCATATCCATAATCGTAATAGTTTTAGTATTTTGACCTAGCCCAAGTGAAACTCCCAACCCTGTATAATATGCCTCTCCTGCTGAAGATATTATCTGAATATTAAATCCCAATAATGATTTTATATTCATGAAGAAATCTCGACTATTGCTTGCAACTCTAGATGCCTCTGTTGCTGTCACCAAAACATCTATTGGTGCAATATCATAAGTTTTAATAATTTTTAAATATCTATCTAAAGCATTAGTCGTATCATCTAGGGCCTCCTGCAAAAAGTGTCCATTTTTATCTATCTCTCTTCCAAGCCCAGTAACAATAGAATGATTTTCATGTTCTTTGGCCCGTTGATTATCATCACTTAATTCTACTATCAGCAAGAGAACACTATTTGAACCTATATCAATAGATGCACGTATCACAATAAACCTCTATTTAATCTTTCCATATTATTAAAATTGACGGGCGAAATAATTTCTTTCTCACAAATAATTCCCGTAATATTATCGGCCCTTGTAATATCAAAGCTAGGGTTTAATGCCTTTGCACCAACCGGTCCAACTTGAATTGTTTGGTACTTTAAAATTTCATTTTCATCCCTTATTTCGATATCAATGTTATCACCATTTTTAAGATTGAAATCAAAGCTGCTTAATGGAGCAACGACATAGAATGGAACTTTATAAAACTTGGCAAGAATACTTAATGTTGACGTTCCTATTTTATTTGCTGTATCTCCGTTACTCGCTATGCGATCAGCTCCTACAAAGATGGCATCAATATTACAATTTTCCAAAACGTATGACAAAGCGCCCTCAACAATTACTTCATGATCTATCCCACCTTTAATTAACTCATAAGAGGTAAGCCTTGATCCCTGTAGATAGGGTCTTGTCTCTGGTACATAAACCTTATTCAAATTTCCTATTTTAAAAACATGGTCAATAACCCCTAGAGCAGTTCCTGGAGGGCCACAGGCTAAAGCTCCGGTATTACATATAGTCATAAGATTTAATTTTTTCTTTCCATATTTTTTAGTAAGTTCACTAAAACCTATTTGGGCCATTAATAGATTGCTTTTTTCAAGATTAATATATTTTTCATAAAAATAATAAATTAACTTATTGTGAATATCTTCATAAGATAACGTTTTAAGTTCTGTAGCAATAAAACTTTTAACCTGTTCGATTTCAAATGATAAATTAACAGCAGTTGGACGAGCAGATTTTAATTTTTCTACATCTAAAGATAATCTTTTTAAATCATCTCCAGTAAAACACTTTTTTGTATTTTTTAAGACATCAAACCATAGCACTACTCCCCATATCCCGCATAGACCGATAAGAGGAGCCCCTCTGACAACCATATCTCTAATTGCATGGTAACAGTCGTCTATGGTCTTTAACTTGATCCATAATTCTTCGTTTGGTAATTTTTTTTGATCAATAACTTCCATTCTTTCATTTGAAAATCTAAATGGTACAATTGTTTTATTATTAAAATATTCAAACATAAATTTAATTCTTTCTTCGTTTTAATTTGTTTTTATATCTTTTAAGGATTTTATTTCTAGTATATTTTTCATCTAATGATACTTTAGATCCTCTTACAAGCAATCTTATTGGTATCTCATCATTAACTATACCTGTTTTATCATGAAACTTTAGATCTATTTTCCCATCTTCATTTTTCTGTTGATGGTAAAAATAACCATTGCCAATTAAAGAATATATATTCTTATAACCTTGAATTTCGATTTTGTTTATAACATTTTTATCATTAGCATATTTACCATTAATATTAATTTTATCAAAACGATTATTAACAACAATCGTTTTATTATTATCACCTCTGAAAAACCTACTACTTTCAAAGAAGGCATTGATTTTTTTTGCAAAGTTATAACCTATTATTTTACCATGACTTGATTTTAAGTTATAGGATGCAAACAATCGATTTTTATTGTTTAAATTTATAATATACTTCCCATCAATCGCTCCATCTATAATCCCATAATATAGTTTTGTTCCAACAGGAAAGAACAAGGATAGATCATCAAAGGAAAGATGGTTGATCTTTAGGTCAAAAGTAGAAACAATACGATCTTTTAATGGAGTGAAGCCCGAAGAAAATTCTGCACCACCACTGTTAATTTTAAGTTTTGAACTTACTTTTACAATCTTCTTTTTTAAAAGTTCGACATTGAGATTGCCATCAACATCTTTATTATCTATTTTAGTATTACTCATTTCAATTGCTATATTTGAAAATAAAAAATATTTTCTATCTTCCCAATCATATAAATTATTTATTTTTCTTAATCTTCTAATTTTCTTTCGAGAAATATTCATATTCTCAATAGATATCTTCATCAATACTGGAGAAAAATATTTAAACTTACCACCATTAACATCATAAAGCTTTGATCGCGCTTTAATACTAACCGTCCCTCCAAGAAGCTTCCCCTCTCCGTTTAACAAGAACTGTTCATGGTTAAAGTTTCCATTTAAAACAATAATCCCTTTTGTATTTGTTGGATAAATCATCTTCAAATCTTTCATTGTATTAAACTCAAAATCTGGAATAAATTTACCCTGCGAAAAAAGTGCACTGCCTCTAATATTTAAAATTGAAAGCCCTGGAACAAGAAATGAATACTGCCTTGAAGTATATTTTTGAATATTACTCACCAACCATTTAGAGTTAATATTTAAAAAACTCAACTTTTTATCCTTAAATATTATATCCGTTAACAATGAATTATTATCACTGTCGGTCATTTTTATTTTTCCACTTAAAACTCCCAATTTATTTAATTTAATTTTCAAATCAAAGTTTGCATTAGCAATTGGAATTATTTTTTTTCGATACGTAAGATTTGATATTTTCATCATGATTGAAGTTGAAATTATTTTTTTACTAATTAATTGAGTGAAATCAATCTCTCCAATTAAAAAAGAATCAAATGTAACTCTTTTGTTATTTTTTATTTCAAAACTATTATTAAGCGTAATCTTAAAGGCAGCAATGCCTCCTGAACTAAAATCTTTAATAGTACATTTACGTAGAATAATATCACCCTTTAAATCATTTCTAAGAGAATATTTAATGTCAACGTTATGCATTTTTAAATTAATTTTTAAATTGGTAAATAAATTAGGAATGATAGAATAAGAATCTACTCTGGTTTTCTTTGATCTTTTTTTAATTGAATCAGATGTTTTTTTAGATTTGTTTTTTCCTTTTTTTGCCAACGTCCAGTTGTTTTTTTTATCAAACTCTATAAAGGAAACTTCAGGTTTTTTAATAAGAATATTGATCTCCGCATTTCCAAGTAAAAATGAAAGGATATTAATTCGACCTATAATGTTTTTTGCAACAATAAGGTTAATTTCCTTTTGATCCTTATTTATAAAAATTCTGACTTTATTTATTGTTAGCTTGACTTCAAATCCAATTTTTAATTTAACCTGATCAATTTCAACAATTGAGCCTGGAAATGACTTTTTTAAATCTGATCTTAAAAAGTTTTCAATTTGCTCTTCATCTATTTTACTTGAAATATACAGTGAAGATAAAATCAATCCAGAAACAATAAAAATAATTGCTACAAAAAGTGAAAGCGTTAATTTATTCATCTTCAGCAAGATTACTCCAAAGTTAGTGGTGCAAATTTTACCATAAACTTTTTCTTAGTTCCATCACTAAACTTAATGACAACCTTTTCACTCTCGCCATGGCCCTCTGTATCCATGATTTTTCCTCGACCATATATTGAGTGTATTATCTTATTCCCTTTAACATATAAACTTTTTTTTACTCTTACTTGATAGCTAACAGGCACGTCCTCAAAATCTGCCTCCTGTGAAAATTCAAAACTATCCCAACCTTCAGAGGGACTATTGACATCCGTTTCAATCTTATAATTTTTCCATGTATAATGGCTCGAAGGTATTTCGCTTAAAAAACGACTTGGGCCATTAAACTTCAACTGACCAAAAAGCATTCTTGATTGAGCAAAAGTTATTATAAGTTTTTTCATCGCTCGAGTCATTGCCACATAAAATAGACGCCTCTCTTCCTCAAGAGCATATTCTCCTTCTTCCATACTTCTATAGCTTGGAAAAACATTCTCTTCAGAACCCGAAATGAAAACATATTTAAATTCAAGCCCTTTTGATCCATGTACTGTCATCAAAGAAACCTCTCCAGAATTTTGCTCTTTTATTTCACTGTCCTCATCAGTAACAGCATTATCGAGGGTAATAGATTCTAAAAAACCTAATAACGTTGGGCCACTTGCCGTATCTTCGTATTGCGTAATTCCACTACCAAGTTCTTGTAAGTTTTCCATTCTCGCTAGAGATTCATAATCTTTACTTGCTTTCAAATAATCCCAGTATCCTGAATCATGCAGTAATTTTTCAAATAAAATCTTAGGTTTTTCTCTATTATTGTTTAGAAGTTTTACCTCATTAATCAGGTATACAAAATGAGATAGTGACGATTTAACTTTTGCTGAAAGTCTTATGGTTGAGTAATTACTTGGATTATCCACAATTGCCTGTATAACTTCCCACAATGACATACTGTTTTCAATAGCAATTTGCTCAATCTTCTTTAAAGAGGTTGCTCCAATTCCTCTTGCAGGAACATTAATTATTCGACTTAGGGCAAGAGAATCCTGATCATTTAACACCACTCTTAAATATGCAAGCAAATCTTTAATTTCTTTTCGTTCATAAAATTTTAGCCCACCTACTACTCGATAAGAAATTCTACTCTTTCTTAAATAGTCTTCAATAATTCTTGATTGAGAATTAGTTCGATAAAATATTGCAATATCATTTAATGATGTTCCACCACTTACAAGACTAAAAACTTCTTTTGAAATAAATTCCCCTTCATCTTTATCACTGTGACACTCTCTAATCTCAACGGCATCTCCATCAGGATTGTCCGTCCACATATTTTTTCCCTTTCGCATTTCATTTTTTGCAATAACAAAACTTGCTGCTTCAATGATTCTCTTAGAAGATCGGTAATTTTGCTCTAGTTTTATGACGCTGACCTCCGGAAATATTTTTTCAAAGTCTAAAATATTTCTAATGTCAGCTCCCCTCCACGAATAGATCGACTGATCTTCATCTCCAACAACACATATATTTTTATGTTTCACACATAACATTTGAATCAAGGCAAACTGGGCACGATTTGTATCTTGATATTCATCAATTAAAATATATTTAAATTGATTTTGATAAAACTCTAATACTTTTGGGTGCTTTTCAAATAATTCCAATACCCCTGTAATTAAACCTCCAAAATCCACTGCATTTGATCTTCTTAATTCTGAAATATATTCTTGATAATAAGAAAAAAAATCATCATCTTCATCAATTTCATATTCATATTCATCCAAAATTGAGTTATTATTAATTTTTTCTCTATTTAAATATTGACCGTTATTTTGAATGTCTGAAATGAAATATAAAACTTCAAATGGCGATAACTCCTTAGTTGTCAATCCTCGTTTTTTTATCAGTGATTTAACAATTGCCTTTGATTCTGAATCATCATAAATTGTAAAATTTTTACTTAATCCTAAATATTTAAATTCACTTCTTAAAACCCTTGAGCAAAATGAGTGGAATGTCGTTATCCTCAATGTTCCAACTTCAAGACTAACATCTCTTGCAACTCTCTCTCTCATCTCCTTTGCTGCTTTGTTTGAAAATGTTAACGCCAAAATTTTATAAGGACTAATTTTCATCTCTGAAATTAAATGACTGATTTTTGATACTAACGTTCTTGTTTTTCCAGATCCTGCTCCGGCCAAAATCATTAATGGGCCTTCGTTTTTTAAAACTGCAGCTTTTTGTGATTTATTTAAATGCTCAAGACTAAACATATTATTCAACGGTGACTGATTTTGCCAAATTTCTTGGTTTATCAATATCTGTTCCTTTAAATTTTGCCATATAATAAGCGAGCAATTGAGTTGCTACATTTATATACAAAGGGGATAGTTCTCCTAACCCTTTATAATTCATAGGTATATAATAATCGCTCAACTTTTTTAACTCTGCATCTTCGTCTGGACCAATAGTTACAATAATTCCTCTTCGGGCCTTAACTTCTTGAAGATTTGAAACTGTTTTATCGTATAACTGAGAACTCACGATTGCTATATTTACCATTTTCTCGTCTATCAAGGCGAT
>DAOVTR010000200.1 GCA_030633015.1 Bdellovibrionales bacterium | reverse complement strand
ATTGTGGTAATATTTGCTTCGGTATTTAAACGAATATCTCCCAACGAAGGGACATTTTCTGTTCCTGTAACTTGTATATCATTTATTGAATTACTACTTTTATTTCTTTGTTTTTTAATAAAATCACTTATTGTAGTATCATCTTTATCTGTTAGAGTTTCTCCACCAAAAACCATATCTTTAACAAGTTTTCTTCTTTCGTTATCTCTATCTTTTTTTCTTTGAACTATTTGAATGTGTTTTTTAGTTCTGAGTTGTTCAATTTTATTTGTAGATATATTGCCAGATAATTCATTCATCTCTTGTGCTTCATAATCTGCAGCTTCTTTAATAATATTTTTTGAGTTGTTGATGTTAATTTTATTTTGTTCATAATATTGATTTAGATCAATTTCTCCATACTCTCTTAGTTTTGTTTTGTTATTTTCAATATCTTCAAAAAATACTTTGTTTAAAAAACTGGCTAAATCACTACTATTAAAATCAGGATAGGTAGAATATAAAAATTTTGTTAAGGCCCTATTAAGCTTGTCCATATCTCCATAGCGATTATCCCTATTTTTTGATAGAGTTTTATATAAAATTTCCTCAAGCTGAGGTGGAACATCGGGGTTAAATTGTTTGACAGATGGAATTTTACATTGGTAGATTTTTTTTAAGACGGCCATATCGTTTGGGCCCTTAAAGAGTCTTTTTCCTGTTAGAAGCTCCCAAAGTGTTAAGCCTACTGCAAATTGATCGTAGCGAGAGTCAATGACCGCATCTTCAGATAAATATTCAGGAGCGATATATGAAACTTTTCCTTTAATGGTTCCTGTTTTGGTATGATCACCACTGGAATCTGCTTTAGCTATTCCAAAATCTATTACTTTAATTATTCCATCATAATCTAGCATGATATTATGAGGAGATATATCTCGATGAACAATATTTGCTGTTTGTCCTGTTAATTTATCAGTAAATTTATGAGCGTAATCAAGGCCTGCACAAATCTGGGTGATCATATATACTGACATTTCTACTGGGAAAAATTGCTTGTTTTTTCTAAGCAAATCAATATATTGTTTTAGATTTTTTCCATCAACATATTCTAAAACAGCATAGAGTTGATCGTTAAATTCACCATAATTATATGTTTGCGCGATATTGGGATGGATCAGTCCATATGCAACTTTTATCTCATCTAGAAACATCTCTTTAAAACCCTCATCATTTGAGTGTTGTTCCTTAATAACTTTAATTGCTACAATTTTTTCAGCAACAAGTTTATTTTGGCTTTCTGAAAGTTCTCGTGCTCGATAAATTGCGGCCATGCCACCATCAACAATATGATCTAGTAGTAGATATTTACCAAATTTAGCTTGTAAATTTCCTTTGATTAAATTCATAAATAGAATAATCCAGAGTTATAATAACTATAAGTAATCATTACATATCTTACTGTAAAAATCGATGGAGGTAATTTTTTGCATATTTATATCACTAAAAGGGTGAGCAGTTTATTCGGGTATAGGAAATAATTCCATACTAATTTAGTAGGCAAAATATTAAAACTAGATTCTTTATTCTATTAAGTTTATAATATTTGTAGGGTATGTGTATTTGGAATGGAGGCCAAGTGGGCAAAAAAATTTATAATTCTTTAGACGAACTTATCAAGCAAAATGAATCTATTTTTAAGGCTGTGAAAGGTAATAAACATAGAGGTATTTTTAAAGCAATTTGGGATACAAGGCAAGTTGAAATAGATAAGTTTTCATCTCAAATTGAAATTTTAAAGCAACAGTTAATAGATAGAACTGGTGATAAGGATGCTTTAACAGAAGAGCTTAATATTCATCGGAATAAGCTTTCTATTTTTGAAAAACAAAATAGCACTTTAGAAAATAAGCTTAGCGAAACTACCAAACATATAAAAGGTGTTGAAGCTGAGGCCAAAGCATTAAATTTAGAATCTGAAAGAATTAATCGTGAGACAGAACTTATAAGAGATGACGCCCGTCAAATAAAAGTTAATGTTGCAAAAGAGAAGGCTCAGGCAGATCTTTTTCGTGCTCAATCTTGCGATGATAAAAATGAAGCAGAAAGACTTCATCAAGAGATGGAAAAAAATAGATCTGATGTTTCTGAGTTGATGGATTATACAAATCAACTGAAAGGTTTTGGGGAAAAAGTTAAAAAAGAAAACAGTGATCTTAAACGTCAAATGTTAAAATTTAGTAAAGATCAAGAACAAGCAAGAGCAGATGTTGTTCACGCTCAAGATCATATTGAGCAGTATAAAATAGAGACAGAACAGATTAAGGCCGAAAAGGAAAATTTACAAAAGCAACTTTTGGCCATGCGATCACATACTTTAAAAAGTAAAACTTATAATGACAAGACTAGAGCATTTGCAGACAGCTGTAAGCAGGAGTCTGATGAATCGAAGCTTCAAGTTAGAAGATTAGAAAAGGATCTTGAAAGCTCTAGACTTTCAGTTAGTAAACTAAGAGTTACTAGTGATGAATTTGAAGAGAGTATCGGAAAATCTAATAGTTCAATTGAGAGATTAAAATCATACTCTTCAGGTTTAAGACAAGATCTTGAAAAAGTAAATAAAGAGTTGGAAGTCAATAAGAAGCGTTCTGTTGATGCACTAGAAACGGCAGGTCGTGAAATTGAGTTGGCCCAGAATATAAAAGATGAAAATCAAAGACTTACTCATGAACTCATACAACTTCGTGGAGCTTTTAAAAATTTCTCCTCTGCCATTTCCCATATCCAGGGAGATATTAAGGAAACCAATATTTCTAATGAAAAATTAGATGGTTTTTTTGAATCGAAACTCTCTTCAAAAGAGGAGTCATCAGGTATTGGCAGGTCAGCAATTAGAAAATTTAGTGAAATAACTCTTTAATATTTCACTTTAAAAATTGTCCATTTTTTAGGGCAGAAAAATAATAAATTATAGTTTAAGTTTTAGTCAAAATAATCCGTAATGTATGAATATTACATTAGTTTTTATAAAAACCATGAATATTTCTTAATTAAATATGGATGGTTTGATAAAATTAAAATATCAAAAGGATATTTATGAGAACATTTAAAAAACTATTTTTGATCTTTACAAGTTTTACTCTATTAAATCTTCAGTTTGCTACGGTAACTGTTACCAAGCATCAGTTTAAGATTTATGCTCCAAAAATTTCTCTAGGAATTCAATCGGCCTCGGCCCAGACTATGGATTTTGGAGGACAAAAATCAGGAGCAGTAACTAGAGAGAGACTTATAAATTTGGTTGTCATGCTAGGAATTGCAGTAGTTTCGGCAGGGCTTCTTTTAAATTGTAAAATACTTGCAACCTGGCCGGTGGATGTTTATTTAGCGGCCTTTGCAGGAGCAGCTTTTGTCTATTCAGAGATTTCAGCTTGGAATAAATATCAAGATATTGATTTTCCAACTGTAGCAGTGGATATACAAAATCCTAGTGACGCTCAAAGAGAGCAGCTGCAAAAGCTTCGAGCAGCTTATAGTGAAGTTAAGGAAATTGCAGAATCTAAAAGAGGAAAGCAGAATATTGCTGCCATGGCCTGGGATGGGGCAGTTATTAAGGCGGGGCTTAGTTGGTATTTGATTGTTAATGCGGAAAAGAGTTGTACAAAGGCAATTGGGAAAGCTAACAAAAAAAATATTGATGCTGCAATTAAAATTGCGCAAGCAGGATGTGACGCAACCCCTGTAGGAGCTGTCGCTTGTGCTCAGCTTGTTCCATGTCAGTCAGCAAAAGCTGCAAATACAGCTTGGGATAATGCTACTAAATATTTAAATGAAGATAGTAGACGTTTAGGTAAGGATTTTAATTTTTGTACTAAATATAAATATCAATCAGAGGCAATAAGCAAAAGTTCAAACGTAATTAAGAGTTGTCTTGCAGCAAGCGGAACCCATCAATTAGCAGCACTTGCGTGTATGATGTCAGAAAAGTCAGTGGAAAAAAACTGTATTGATTGCGGCAAGGTGGAACCCGTATCGCTTCTGTCTAAAATCATATCTTTTTTAGGAATGGATGGAAAATCAGCAAGTATTTCAGCACCAGCAAAAACAGATTATTTTGCGGTAATGCCTCTAGTTGATTTTGTTTTCCCACCTGCTCAAGCGGCCATGTCTAGTTGGATTGGTCTTACTGGGGCAGTTCTTGCTTATATGTATGTAACCATGAATACAGTTGGGACTACTATTCAAGGCTATATGAAATCACCTAAAAATAGAACTTTTGTATGGGCCGGGTTTGCGCTAGCAGGCCATCTGGCAGTTAAAACAACTGATAGTATTATTAAAGATATGGAAAAAAATATTCCAGATCTTGAATAAATATTGAGAAAACTATTTCCATCATATCAAAGTCCAGTTGCAGTAAT
>DAOVTR010000346.1 GCA_030633015.1 Bdellovibrionales bacterium | reverse complement strand
TCTTTTGTTGCATCTAAAATTGCTTGTGGAGCAGGAAAATGTCCTACGTACTCCACCTTATCTTTAGGCATTAACCCTTTTTCGATGGTCTCTGTAATCTTAGTGGCATTTTCAATTACTATTTCAGACTTGTTTTTATAGGAATCAATTAATTCATTTAAAAGATTTTTAAAACTAATTTGATTTTCTCTGTCTTGAGCAGGAAAATAAGTTCCAACAAAAAAAGGTCTCATGTCTGGAAGTAGAAATGAAGATAGTGGCCATCCTCCACTTTTTGTAAAGAGATGACAGGCCTGTTGATAATAGTGATCAAGATCAGGATGTTCTTCTTTATCAACTTTTATGCAGATGAAGTTATCATTTAAAATATTTGCAATATCAGAATTTGAAAAAGATTCCTTTTCCATTACATGGCACCAGTGACAGGAAGAATAGCCTATGGAAAGGAAAATGGGTTTGTTTGTGTCTTTTGCTTCTTGAATTGCGTCTGGCCCATATGCCCACCAGTGGACAGGATTTTCTTGATGTTGCTTTAAATATAGTGAATTTTCATGTTTTAGTCTGTTGTAGCTTAATTGATCAGGCATTATTTTTTCCTCGTTATTGTACCAATTACTATTAATGTATTTTGCGAACTTTTTAAAGTATAGCCAATAAATTAAATCATTTTAAGTTTTTTGGTCTGGATTTAATTGCGTAGTGTCATTGTTTTTTTGAATTAAATTATTTTATAAGTGAAAAAAGTAGTCATAAAGCGTCAAAAGAGTTTACGTACCAAGTTTTTGAAGGTAGAAAACCGACCGATGAAGATTTTTAGCAATGTAACAAGTACTGCAACTGCAGGCAAAGAAAGATTTTTGCGCCCACTTGGGCGTTATAGACCTTATATTAGTGCTACATTTTTAATTTTAGTTTTTGGGTTTATTTGGAGTTTTTCTCCTTATCATATTTTTCCAGATAAAATAGTTACTCCATTTTTAATAAAAGTTAATTGGGTCATTCAGAAAGAGAAGCCGGTTGCTGAAATTGTTAGATATTCACCTCATCCAAACTCCTATGATTTTACTCCTGCCTATTCTGCTTTTGGAGCAGATATAAATAGAATTAAGGAGTTAAGTAAAGGACAATTTCGCGAGATTGTTTTAAGCTCCGTTCCATATTCATTGAGAAAAAAATTAGCGTTATATATTGATATGGCATTTAGTGCCTCAATGAGATACAAAGTTGATCCTTTTTGGATATTGGCAGTTATGTGGACTGAGAGCCATTTTAATTCCATTGCTAGAAGTCATAAAAGTGCTTCAGGTTTAATGCAGATAATGCCAATGACTGGTAAATATTTAGCAAAAATAATGAAATTTAGGGGAGTTCCCACTAGACGATATGTAAGAAGATTAATTATTGCTCCTAAAAGTAATATTGAAATGGGCGTATATTATTTAAAGCGGCTTCTTAATCGGTTTGGTGGAAACCATGTTTTCGCAACGGTTGCTTATAATATGGGGCCAACGAGAGTGAATTATTGGCTAAATAATAATATGGAAGTAGGGGTAAAAAATAAATATCTTGATAAGGTAACTAATTTTTATGGTAGACTTTCTGGTAAATATA
Source organism: Bdellovibrionales bacterium (assembly GCA_030633015.1). The sequence continues at coordinate 1,263 of DAOVTR010000346.1, read as the reverse complement.
ATTTTTTTATTAATAATCTGCCTTATCCGTTCGAAAATACATATGTTGCTCTAAGTAAAGTTAGAAGTAGTAATTTGCGCTACAATTTTGTTGATCTGTTTTGTAGTGATTTATTTTTGGTAGATTTCGATGTACAGTTAGCTGACACTAACGCTTAAAATTTAGGAATATTATGATAAAGCAAAAAGTGGTGGCCATAGATGGCCCCTCTGGTAGCGGAAAATCTTCAGTAGCAAAAGAAGTCGCAGCTAGTCTTAATCTTTTATATATTGATACAGGATCAATGTTTAGGGCCCTGGGATTGGTCGCATACCAATATGGTATTTCTTTTGATGATGAAAAAAAAATGGATGATCTACTTTCAAATTTGGATTTTTCATATGGCGTGAATGAAGATACTCTTATTGAGATAAATGGAGAAAATTTAACTACTCAAATCAGAGAGCATTATGTTTCTGATCTCGCTTCAAAGATTTCTAGTGTTTCAACAGTTAGAAATTATCTTTTAATACAGCAACGAGATTTAGCTAAAAAAAATGTATGTGTAATGGAGGGACGCGATATTGGTACAGTTGTTTTTCCAGATTCCTTTTGTAAGATTTTTTTAACAGCAAGTGAAGAGATTAGGGCCCAAAGAAGATTAGATCAATTAATTGCGAAAGGTGACAGTTCAATTAGTTTAAAAGAAGTATTAGAAGATGTTAAGACAAGAGATTTTAATGATTCAAATAGAGACGTTGCTCCATTAAAGCAGGCGCAAGATGCTCATCGGGTTGATACAAGTGACTTAGCTGAAGATCAGGTAGTTGAAAAAATAAAGCAGATTGTGACCGATATGGCCCAGAAGGCAAATATTAATTTATGAAAGTATTAATAAACAGATCAGATGCTATTGGCGATACGCTTTTGACGTCTCCGATGGCACAGTTAATTAAAGAGAGATATCCTGACGCAAAAGTAGGGTTTATTATTTCAGAAAAGTGTAGAGATCTATTTGAAAAGCATCCCTATGTTGATGATATTTTTGTTTGGAAAGGTGTTATTAACTTAAAAAGTTTAATTTCTTTTTTTTGGACAATAAAAAAATATAAAGCATCAGCTTTTTTTTATGTTGGAGGTAGCCACATCCCAACTTTTTTTTCTTGGTTTTTACGAATTAAAATCAGGGGAGGTTTAAGATCAAAATGGCAGTCATTTTTATTTTTAAATCATGGAAAAAGACAAAAGAGGTCTTTTGTTGAAATGCATGAATCTGATTATAAT
>DAOVTR010000304.1 GCA_030633015.1 Bdellovibrionales bacterium | reverse complement strand
CTAATGACTTCCATAAAATCATAAATAAATTGTCCATCTTTTACTTTTTGAGTCTTCCCTTCTAAAACACTAAAGACGTTCCCTTTCACGCTATTAATTACAGCGAGAGGTTTGCCATATATTGGAAGAACTAAAGAAAATAATATAAAAGACGCAAAAATCTTTTTCATTTCATTATCCTATTTTTTGTACCTTTGAAGTATAGTTTCATAATGAGCACTTATAATTTTCCACTCTGATGTATTACGATATTTCTTTCTAAATTCTTCAACTGTTGCAAAAAATTCAGAATCATCTCCAAGCTTTAGTTTACTCAAAGAACTCCAGAGCTTAGCTCCCCTATAATATCTTGAAGCTGGATAATTTTTCATCAAATATTTAAATGTTTCCAAGGACCAATCATGATGATCACCAGATTCAAATGCAGAAATCCCCGCTTTAAACAATACAAGATCACTCATTTTTTTATGAGTTTTAAAATTTAAAAAGAAAGTTCTATAAAACTGAGAAGACTTTTCATAATTTTTCTTATCAAACTCAGTGTTTGCTACTGCTAATATTTGAGATGGTGTCCATTTGTATACACTAAATTTCACCATATCGATGGCCGGATCTATTTGAGCAACGCTTGCAATAGATCTAGAAACATTCTTTTTCTTATCTACCTGTATTGCTAAAAAATTATTCTTGGCCTTTAACTCTTGTATCTCATATTTAAGGCGGCCAATTTCAATTTCAAGATTCTTATTATCTAGAGCTAGTTTTAGTGCAGCACGCTCATATTTATTAAACATTTCAGCCTTTTCCTCCCACTCCGCCACATAATTACATGATGAAAAAAGTAAAACTGTTGTCATTAAAATTGCTAATGAATTTGTTGCTGTCTTCATGAATAATCCCTCTCAAATTTGTTTTAAATATTCACTTTTCTTCTCTCTATATATCGGCAAAAATTATTTAAAATTTAGAGATTATCAATAAGTTTTAGAGATAAAAGCAAACTGACGTTATTTCAACCACTTACGCAAGCATTAAGAGCAGCAATCTCCCTGAATATTTTGCAATTTTAGTATGTTTTTTTGAAAAAAAATGGATTTTGACTATACTCCAACATGAGATTAACCGTCCATTGGAAGTATTGATGTTTTTAAAAAAAATAATAATCTTGAGTATAATACTCCTTTTATCCATTACAAGCTCATTTGGGGTAGTCAGCCCAAAGGCAATGTTCTCACCTCAAAAAGGGAGTCAGGCCTTTGATAAAATTTATCAAAAAATTGAACACGCAAAAGAGTATGTCCATCTTACAATTTATAGTTGGTCTGGGACTGGACTAATCAACGCCATTAAAAATAGCCTAAAAAAGAATCCTACTTTAAAAGTTAGGGTTGTTGTCCACCCAGGACGACTTGGAAAAGCAAAAAGAGAAAAATTCATGCAAAAGATAGCTCCTCTTGAGATTGCTGGTGCCATGTTTAAAAAGGCCAGTCAAAACATGCATGAAAAATTTGTTATTATTGATGATGAGTTTTTAGTTAATACAAGTGCAAACTTCACAAGAGGACCACTAATATCATATAGTGAGGACTTTATCTTTATGAACGATAAACTTGAAAATGATAGCGTTCATTCTATCATTGAGGAGTTTAAAAAAGAGTTTTCCATATTGTGGAATAGCGCAAGTGATATTATAACTCCCAACGAACGTACTAAAGCTGACTATATTGATATGCAAAAAAACATAAAAAATATTCCATCTAATTATCCCACAATAAAGCTCTATTCCAGTTCAATGAATTTTAATATTAGGCAGTTAAAAGAAGCGAACAAAAACAGACAACAGATAAAACTTGATAAAAGATATATTGAAACATGCCAACGACCTAAAAAACCCCTAATGGAAAAAGGTAAAAATGTTGATCAAGAAAGTTATAAAAAGGAAATTAAACAATGGCAACAAGACGTTGATAAATGCAGACCATGGGTTGTAAAAAACAAAATAATATCTTCAATCAACCAAGCAAATCATTCGATATATTTAAGCTTAAACCATTTTAATCTTTATGAGATATCAAACGCACTAATCAGGGCAATTGAGAGAGGAGTTATTGTAAAGCTTGCAGTAGATAATCTTGAATATAAAACTTACATAAACGATTTCTGGAAAAAACCAACTATAGAGATGACTCCACGTTTTATAAGAGATTGGAAAAAAATAAATGGAAATGAAAATATTGAAGCACCCGTAAGATTCAAATACTATAGTCATGCTCCTCATTTTGCTAGTTGGAAGCTAAACCATCATAAATTTATCTTAATTGATTATGGCCCTAATCAGTTAGACAAAACAATTTTGCTTGCTGGAAGCTACAATCTTTCAAGAACTGCAGAACTCAAACAATTTGATAATCTTGTTGCATACCAAAGTCCACAATATGAACCTTTATTTAAAAGTTATTATAAACAATTTAAACATCTTTGGTATTTCAATCGGGATAGACAAGACACCCCCAACCTAGATATTATTAATAATTTTTTTCAACCTATTAATAAAGATAATTTATCATACATAATTCATAACAATCAGGCAGTTTCATTAACATGGAATGAAATATTTGATCTTAGAAAACGGATAAAAACAATTGCTCCTAAAATGTTTAAAGGTTTAAATACCAAAACCAAAGGATGCAGTTTTTACAATCCAATTAAAGATGAGTATTGGAATGGTAAATACTGTATAAACGAATAATACTAAAGGTATCAATGAAACTAACTGCTTGGATAAATTCAGCTTTGCCTGAAATTGTAACAAAAATTGAAAAAAACTTTACCAAAGAATTTGGAGTTAACACTTCCGAGGGATTAAATCTTGCCACAAGAGAGGCCGTGTACAATGTATTAGATAATTTCTTGTCTGCCCTATTCCCTGGATATCAAACCTATAAACCAATTGAAAGTGAGGAAATGAATATTTTCATTGGAGATAGGCTTAGGAGAGCATCATTTGAGCTTGGAAAACAAATTGACCAAGCAATAAGATACAGATGTACAATGGAAAATTGTGAAGGGTGTGATTTTGATGAAATAACATACCAGGCAGTAACAAAAATCTTTGAAGCACTACCTGGAATTCATAGCACCATTTTTTCTGATATTGAAGCGGCCTTTGAAGGAGATCCTGCAGCTCGTTTATATGATTAAATAATTATGAGCTATCTCTGCATTGAAGGGTCAACAACTT
>DAOVTR010000233.1 GCA_030633015.1 Bdellovibrionales bacterium | reverse complement strand
AGTTCAAATAAAATGGAAACAACAAAGTGCCGATTTAAAGTGGAATTTTCTAAATGAATTTAAAATCAAAACAAATAAATTACTATAAAACTTTTTTTAGCTTTCTTATAATTGCAGCTTTAGCAGTCGCAATTTTTTGGCTTACCAAAACGGAACTATTTTTACTGAAACAAAAAGAGTTCAACCAAATATTAATGTCAACAATACGAAAACTAAGAGATGGAGTTACCATTGAAAGCCTATTTTATATTTCCATGCTTTCAATTTTATATGGCTTTTTTCATGCCATCGGGCCAGGCCATGGAAAGCTAATACTTTCTGGTTTTTTATTTAAAAATTCAAATGATTACAAAAAAGCAATTAAGGTGTCACTAATTACCACAGTCACCCATGTTGGATCTGCTGTAATTATATCTTACCTTCTTAAATATATTTTTACAGGAGTAGGGCATTTTGCACGAATAAATATGTTGGATTATTTTAAAACAACTAGCGGGGTATTGATTATCTCTATTGGAATTGCAGTTTTATTTAGCTCAACAATAAAAAAGTTTCTACCAAACAGCAAAAATAGTGAAGCAATTACTAATAATATTTATCTTATGGGACTTCTGGCTGGAGCTGTTCCATGTCCACTTTCAATGATGATTATGCTGATATCAATTTCATATTCAATTGAATTGATCGGAATTATATTGGTTACTGCAATTGCTTTCGGTATTTTACTTTTTCTACTTCTTTTTTCTCTTAGCTTTGTTTTATTTAAAGATACCTCTACCGCTTTAACTGAAAAAATAAGTCTAACCCTACCATTTAATATTAAATTTATTCAAAGTGGACTATATATCCTTATTGGATGCGTTCTAATTTTTTCTAATTAAAAAAGTTCAGCTAGATACTTAGAATTAACCCATAACATACTGAAATATCATCTATATGTATTCTTTTCAATTCATTAAATGAGTAGCGCGCAGCACAAGTACCTGTGATATAAGTATTTTAAAATTAAACTGGAAATGGAGAATATATGAAAACAACTCTTTTAATAGTCACTTTACTAGCACTAATTTTACCAACCTTTGCCAAAGCAGATATCGCAATAGATCTTGTTTTTACTAATTTAAAACAGTGTCAAAAAAGAGTACAAAAACAGAGAACAATTATTGGCAACCTTCAATACGATCTAGAGAGATGTCAATATACCCATACCGATTTAGGCTACGTAAGAGACCTTGAAACAAAAAATCAAAAACTAAAAAATATAAATTACAGACTTACAAATAGGGTACTGAAACTTGAAGAGAAACTAAGAGAGTACGAAAATCCTTATCCTTCATTTGACGATAGATTCAATCTTGCTAAATCAATTAAAGCATGTGGTAAAATTACTAACTCATCTTATGCAAAAAAGTGTACTAAATATGCACGAGAATATGAAATTAAGGCAAAGGTAATTAGATCATGTATGAATATTGATTCTTCATATTATCAACTTGAGTGTGTTAATTATGCTGGATTAAAGAGTACCAATGCTGCTCAAGTAACTGCATGCTCACAAATCTCAAATAGTAGTTATGCAGTTAAATGCGTAGCATTTGCAGGAAATAAGAATATACCAGCTAACCTAATCAGATCATGTATGGAAATAAGTAATAATTCATATTACCAACTTGAATGTGTAATGGGCCTTTAAAAAATTTCAAGCAGCTTACCAAAGTCTTTTTCCATCTCGAAAAAGACTTTCTTACCCACGAAAAAACCATAAATCTCTTGAGCTTTTTTACTTAAATCAATATCTTCATATTCTTTGGGGTAAAGTGTTTTTCCTATGGCATAAGAGTTCACAAATACAGTTCCAATATTTGTTGTATATAAATTAAAAGGAAAAAGACTAAAAACTTTTTTATTTTTGAAAGCAGAAAGGTTATAATAAAAAGTTTTTCTTCTTTTATAATCTTCTAAAAAAAGGGCGCGACCTAAACCATCAATAAAAATATAATCTGGATTTAAAGTTAAAAGATGCTCTTTATTTATAAAATGGTGTCCTTTCATTTTTATTTTTTGAGCTACGTTTAAAACATTTAACCATTCAAATGGAATATAACTACTATCAGTACTTTCAATTCCATGACCTCCCTTAAATCCAATTGCTCCAATATAAACCCTTTTTTTTAAATTAATATTTCGAGATCGTTTTTTCAAATCATCTTTTAATCTTTTTACAAAGTTAATAATTTCTTTTGCTCTTTTTTCCTTTCCAACTATTTTACCAGCTAACATGATTGAATCTAAAACAACTTCGTCAAAAGAGGCAAATCGTCCATAGCTTAAAACAACGACTGGTATATTAATTTCCTTTTGAAAAAGATCTGCTTTCTTTTTAGTCATCATAGTAACAAAAATGACATCAGGTCTAACCTTTAATACCTTTTCCAAATCAGGAACTCTTCCAATGCCTGCAGGACCTCCTGGACCTATAACAGGAAGCATATTTAATCCCTTATTTGCAAGCCAGTATGGACGTCCCTTAGGTCGGAGTTTTTCAAACTGCTCTACTCCCACTACCAAATGACTGGCATTAAGGTAAGTTATTATCCTTAAAGCTCCAGGCCCCAAACATATTATTTTTTGATGGTTAGAATTTAGCTTAATCTTTCTTCCAACAAAATCATTAACCTCTATAGTTTTTGAATACGACGAAGTTAAAAATAAAAATAAAACACAAGCTATTATCTGTTTCATACATCTTCCATTTTTTGATGGTCAGGAAATACAAATGACCCATTTTTAAATTTATGAATTTCAAGATCAATACCAAAGACTTCGGTAATAATTTCATTTGTTAAAAGTTCCGTTTTATCGTAAAAATGAATTTTATTATCTTTTAAAAGAATTAACCTATCAGCATATCTCATGGCCATATTTATATCATGAAAGGAAATTATAGAAGTAATCCCATGTACTTTTACAAGATGATAAAAAATATCCATTAAGGTAAACTGATTTTTTATATCTAAGTGATTTGTAGGCTCATCTAATAAAAGAAGATTTGGCTCCTGAACAATTGCTCTTGCAAGTACGACCTTTTGATATTCTCCTCCACTTAAATCTCCAACATCTCGATTAGCAAAATTTTCAAGATTAAGTAGACTTAAGAGGTCCTCAACTAATTCAAAATCTTTTTCTTTTGGTAAGAAATTAAAATATGGCCTGCGTCCCATGAGTATTGATTCAAAAACACTAAATCCACACTCAGCCGAGTTTTGACAAACATATGAGACCTGTTTTGCAATTGTATTTCTTTTTAACCTACAAATATCTTTATTATTAATAAAAACACTACCACCTTTAGGCTTAATTATATTACCAAGACATTTAAGCAACGTAGATTTGCCTGCTCCATTTACTCCAAGCAGACCAATAATTTCATTTTTATTAACCGAAAAGCTTAAATCATCAAGAACAATATTTTTATTATAACTAAATGTTAAATTTTTAACGTCCAGCATTTTTTTGCCCCGTTAAAAGAAGATATAAAAAAAGTGGTGCTCCTAAAAAAGAAGTAATTACGCCTACAGGAAGAGTTCCTCCACCAACCAATAAACGCCCTAGCGTATCTGATAATAAAAGAATAATGGCGCCAATTAAAACAGTACAAGGAAGAAGATACAGATGATTATTTCCAACTAATTTTTTTCCAATATGTGGCGCAAGCAGTCCTAAAAATGCAATCACCCCATGAAAACTTGTTGTCAGAGCTGCCAACAGTGCTGCGATAATAAGACCGATCAAACGAAAACGGTTAATATCAACTCCTAGATTTAAGGCTGCCTCATCTCCAATACACATAACATTTAATGATTGAGATTTTAAAAAAAAATATACAAACGATATAATTGTAAAAATAGATAAAATAAAAAGCTCTCCCATTGTAGATCTTGAAACGTCACCAAAAGTCCAAAATACTGCCGCTGCAATTTCAACCTCATCTGCAAAATACTGAACAAAAATAGTTCCAGATACAAATAAAGATGAGAGCGCGACCCCCGCTAAAATAATACTGCCT
>DAOVTR010000273.1 GCA_030633015.1 Bdellovibrionales bacterium | reverse complement strand
ATTTAGTAGAGGGATTAAAAAACAATCCAGATTCAAGAAGACATATTATCTCTGCATGGAATGTGGGAGATATTGAAAAGATGGCCCTTCCTCCTTGCCACTCGTTTATTCAGTTTTATGTAGTAGATAAAAAATTATCTTGTCAGTTATATCAGCGATCAGCAGATATCTTCTTGGGGGTTCCCTTTAATATTGCCTCCTATGCACTCTTTACAATGATGCTTGCACAGGTTTGCGATCTGAAATTGGGCGAGTTTATTCATACTTTAGGTGATGCTCATCTCTATTCAAATCATCTTGAACAAGCCAGATTGCAGCTTACAAGAACTCCATATAATAAACCTAAAATGAAAATTAATCCCGCCGTGAAAAATATTTTTGAATTTAGTTTTTCTGATTTTGAACTTGTAAATTATGAGTGTCATCCTCATATAAAAGCTAAGGTCGCGGTTTAATGTTAAAATCAATAATTGTTGCTATTGGTAAGCAACAGCAAATTGGGCTTGATAATAAGTTGCTTTGGAAGTTAGCTGAAGATCTTAAATTTTTTAAAAAGACTACCAAAGGTCATCATATATTAATGGGTAGAAAAACATTCCAATCTATTGGAAGGCCACTTCCAAATAGAGTAAATGTAATAATAACAAGGGATAGATCGTATAAACAAGAGGGATGCCTTATATTTCATAGCCTAGAAGTTGCATTTTCCCAGATTGAAAAAGCAGGAGAAGATGAAGTTTTTATCTGTGGTGGTGAGGAGATCTATAGGCAGACGTTGGCCATTTCGGATAAATTATATATTACTAATGTTGATTTTGATGGAAAAGCAGATACTTTTTTCCCTGATTATAAGCAGTTAGATATTGCGTTGGCGGCTAGAATCACCCTTTAAAGGTAATCATTAAATTAGTTTTACTTTACATTGAATATTTATAAAAAATAACCGAATACCGGACCAAAAAACTAAAGTATTTTTTTAAAATACCGACTAACTTGTTAGGAGGTAAAAATGAGGTGGGTATTTCTGGTTTGTCTTAATTTTTTAGTTGCCAATATATTTGTATGGTCACTTTTTAATTATAGCGTTAGAGAATTTGATCTTAACAATTTAAAGAAAATTAATCGAAATCTTTCTAAATCAGAGATAAAGACGTTGTTGGGAAATCCTTGTGATATTTTCAGTAACCGCTGGATCTATAGATATGGAGATCAATCAACATTTATCTTAACTTGGGACAATGATAAAATGAAAAAGGCTGAGCTTGATTTTGAAAGTCCAGTTGATTATAAAAGATTTATAGCTAAAGATATTTCAAAAGAGATTAAAAATAGTGGTAATTATAAAAATGTCTACTTTGATAATAATAAAATTTTTCAATTAAGTGATCAACATGAAATTTTAAAAGTTCTTTGGGTTGAAGTTCAACATGGTGATTATAGGTCGTTTGCCTCAATTCCAGACTTTGAAACATAAAGTGGTAAATTAATTTTAAAAGTGGTTCCTTGTCCAAAATCCGAATCGCAAATGATTGTTCCTTGGTGTTCTTTGATAATTTCATATACTAACGACATTCCAAGGCCAGTACCTTGTCCAATTTCTTTTGTTGTAAAAAAGGGATCAAATATATTTTGAACAGTCTTAGGGTCCATTCCAAGGGCGTTGTCTTTATATGTTATCTCAATTAGTTTATCAATTAATGAAATTGTGATTGTGATATTTTTATTGCGTGAATCTTTAATACTTTTAAAAGAATCTTTGGAATTATTTAGTAAATTTTGAAAAATACTAATTATTTTATTGATGTCACCGAAAACAGTCAATTCTGGATTTTGATCTGGAATAGTAATTATAATATCATCTTCTTTAAAAATAGGCTTAATTATTAAAATTGATTCTTCAATGACCTTAGTTACAATAATTTCTTGCCAATCACTATATTTTGATTTTCTGCTAAATTGTCTGAGGTGTTCAATAATCTTTTGCATTCGATCTGAACTTTTTATAATATTTTCAAGATGTTTTAGAGATTTAGGATTTAAATTATCTTGTGAGTATTTTTTTATTAATTTTGCTCCTCCAATAATAACTGTTAATGGATTGTTTAACTCGTGGGCAACTCCAGAGGCAAGAGTTCCAATCGATGCCATTTTATATGATTGATTAAGTTGATTTTGAATATTAATTTTTTCTTGAATATGTTTTTTATCATCACTAATATCACTAAATATTAAAAGGTATGATTTATTGGAAAGAACATTAATACTTATTTCTGCCTCGAACGTTTGGGCCTCATCTTTAATTAGAGTGAATTCGTGGGTATATTGTAGGTATCCTCTTTGAGTTGTTAGAAGTTCAGCAAAACTTTTTTTACTAGTTTTTGAAAGATAATTTAATAAACTGGGAATACATTCTTGGGTATCTATTTGAAGAAGTTTTTTTGCGAAGGGATTAATATCGAGAATATCAAAGTTCTGGTTGATAATCATTATGGCAATTGGAGAACTGTTGATATAGGTCTTATATTTACCTTCACTTTCTAATATAAGATTTTTTTGTTTTTCAAGGTAGGAAACAATTATTCCAGCAGAAATTGTTGTCATTAAAATATTTGTAATCATATATTCCCAAAAAACAGTAATTTTAAAGTTTGATAAGAAGGTAATATTGAGCAGATGAATACCTAAAAGTAAAAAAAAGAATCCTAAAAATAAAAAGATTGGTTTAGAATCTTTTTTTCCTTCTTTAAAAGAAATTACTCCAAGCCACACAAATAAGATTCCATTGAAAATATAAATAGGATAATAAAGAGTTTTTACGTTAATTCCATATATAATTGAAAATATTATCCATACTGTTATTGCTCCAACAATATAAAATAATCGTTTGGGATATTTGTGGTGAAAATATTGATAGGTTCCAATGAAAAGAAAGGTTGTACCGACTAACGAAAAAAGCTGGATTGTTCCATTGAAAATAATATTTGGATTTAATAAATTAACTATTTTAAATCCAATACTGAGACAATAGAGCCACCAACTGATTGCCCAATAATTGGAATAGACATACTGATCTTTTTTTGCAATATAAGTATATATTGATGATAAAATAATTGTACTTGTTAATACAACTATAAGAGTTGGTAAGCATTTATCCATAAGCATCCTTGAAAACTATAGTATTATTTTAGTAGAAAAACTGTTTTATTCAATCGGAAAAAAAGGACAACCATGATAAGTCGCTGTTTTTAAAGGGTGTTTTCTTGCCCCCAACCATTGAATGTCTTTTTTCTGACCCACATTAAAGATAAAACAACTCCAAAAATCGTTGAAAATAAAATCATGATCATAATCATGATTTGATATTTTACTGCTTTCATTGGATCAGCACCGGCCAAGAGTTGACCTGTCATCATTCCAGGTAAGGAGACAAGTCCAACACTCATTAAAACATTTATAATTGGAATTAATCCTGCATGAATAGCATCTTTGAAAATAAGTTCACTAGCTTCTTTGTAATTGGCTCCTAGGCATAAGAATGCTTGCAGTTCATCTTTT
>DAOVTR010000167.1 GCA_030633015.1 Bdellovibrionales bacterium | reverse complement strand
AGTTTTAAAATCAAACTTAAAACCTTTAGATATTATTATAGAAAAATCTGGCAACATATTAACGGATTGGTTTATTCCTGGTTTTTTTGGACATGCTGCGATTTGGCTTGGTAGCCAAGATCAGCTAATTAAATTAGGATTATGGGACAGTGATATTATCAAACCAGTACAACAACATATAAAAAATAAAAGATCCATTTTAGAAATGTTACGACCAGGAATCAAATTTACAAGTATTAAAAACTTTTTAAACATTGATAATATTTTAATCATTAGACACATTGATATTTTAGACAATGATTCTATGATTGAAAGAGTATATCAACATGCTCTAAATCAATTAAATAAAACTTATGATTTTAATTTTGATGTGCAAACTATTGATAAAATAACATGTTCTGAAATGGTGTACCACTCTTTTGGTAAAACGGTATGGCCGACAAATTATTCGATGGGAAGATTAGTCGTCAGTCCAGATAATATTGCTGAATTGCTCTTTTATAAAAATACTCCTATTGAATATGTGACTTATATAAAAGGAAATAAAAATATCTCTGCTTCCATATCAACTAAAGATAATCTTGCAAAAGATCTCAAGTTTATTTTTAATACTCAAAGAAGTACTTCAAATATTAAAAGCTACGATAAGGTTAGCAAAAACTGCAGATATATGCATCAATGGCTTCCTAATCTAAAACGAATGGCCAAATATAGAAAATGCGAAAAAGTCATACAAGAGATGATTTATATTAGACCACCTGATTTTGAGGAGTTTTCTAATGATGAAAAATCAAACTTTCCAGATTTTCCGAAAAGATTTTTCAACGTACCAGAAATCCAATTTTAAAGATTTAGAAAAATCTGCTTTAGAATCTATATCATCTAATATTACCTATACGACCGATCCATCCGAGGAACTACCTACAATTTTAATAACTAATTCTCAATCAAAAATAGATAGTATTAAAATCAATCCAGACAAAATTGTTTTACATATTCACCCTAATTCCGGATATGACAACTTACCTTATAAATATATTAAAAATGCCAAATATCCTATTGTTATTGGTTCCCCCATAAGAAAACAAGCTGTCAGTAACTATGCGATTGCTTGCATTTTCAAACATCTTACTGACTTTTCTCATAGTAATATCTGGGATCCATTAAGGTTATGGAGCCATGACCTATTGTCGGAAAAAAAACTTCTCCTAATTGGGAAAGGTCATATTGGAACGATTATTTTTGATTCATTAAAACCATTATTAAAAGATATTCATATTTATGATCCATTTAAAGATCACTTAAACTTAGGAGAAATAGATAGCTTCGATATCGTTATCCTAACACCTACTCTTAATAAATCTTCTTATCATATAATAAATGAATCTTTTTTAAACAAATGCAAAGCAAACATTGTAATTATTAACCCTGCCCGTGGAAAACTTATAGATCAAAGTGCTCTTATTTCTTTTTTAAAAAACAACCCAAAAAGTTTTGCATATTTAGACGTCTTTGAAAATGAACCTTTTAAAACTGAATTCAATTGTTTAAGTAATGTTTCTACAACACCACATATTGCTGGAGTTTTCAATGGACTTGATCGACAAATACTAGACTTCAATAAACAAACAATTGAAGACTTTTTCAATTTAAATCCATTAAACTTTAACGAATTATATAAACCACTTCTACTTAAAAATAGACTGAGAGATTCATTTGTAATTTAACATGCCAGTAAAAAACTTTCCTCCTATTGAAACTGCTGACTCAGAAGGGCTACTTGCACTCGGCGGTGACCTTTCAATTGAAACACTTCTTCTTGCATACAAATCAGGAATCTTTCCATGGCCTATTTCACAAGATCTACCTACGACATGGTTTAGCCCAGATCCAAGAGGTATTTTAGAATATGAAAATATTCATATATCAAAATCATTAAAGAAATTCATGAAAAACACCCCTTATGATATTAAATTTAATACTTGTTTTGAAACTGTCATATCTAAATGTTCAAGAAGTTTAAATCGTACTGACAATGCTGCCACTTGGATAACTCCTGAAATAAAACAGGCTTACATAGATCTTCATAAAAATAAAAACGCTTATTGTATTGAAACTTATTATAATAACAAATTAGCAGGTGGGCTGTATGGTATATGCATAGGAGAAATCATAAGTGGAGAATCAATGTTTTATGAAAAAACTAATGCATCAAAAATTGCACTCATCAGTTTAATGGAATTTTTATATCAACATAATGTCAATTGGATTGACACCCAAATGATCACACCTGTTGTAAAGCAACTTGGTGGAACGGAAATTACAAGAGAAAAATTTAAAAAGAAACTAGATTTTTTAAATTCAAAGCAACAAACTGTTATTCCTTTCTAGCTGTATATTTAGACAAACAACCTATGTTTTTTTCTAATGTAGACCTATAGATCAGATCATTTTCAGTAAAGGCCCAATTTTTATCACTAACTCCGACAAGACACTCATCAACACTTAATCGAATGGCGTCCACAGGACAGGCCTCAACGCAAGCTCCACATGAAACGCATCTCAAGATATCAATTTCAAAATGAGTAGGCCTACGATTCTTATCTAATTTGTCATTTGTATTAGGTGTAAGATGTATGCATTTAGAAGGACAAAAATATGTACAAAGCATACAAGCATTACAAGCAAGATCACCCGTTTTTTTTATTGTTAAAAAAGGAAAACAACCGATTTCATGGTCCTTAATTGATATAAACTTATACTTCATATCTTTAAAAAAATTATTACTAAATCCAAGAACTAAACTCATCGTACTAAAGAAACTCCATATAAATTCTTTAAAATATCTCTTTTCATTATAGAAACGTTTTTTTATAATCATTTTTCCTCACAGCAAATAAATTATCGGTCTTGCTCTCCAGGAGCAACATTAAATGACTGGTATACAGTCGAGACATCTGTCATTCTTAACCCTCCCAATAGCTTAGGCATAACGGCAATAACCGAAGAAGCTGAAGATTTGATTTTAATGTGCTCAATTTTATTATCTTTGTTTGTTTTAAATAAAAATCCAAACTCTCCACAAGCATTTTCATAGCTAGAGTAAATAATTTTATTCTCAATTGAAATACCATTTTCAATTAGTTGGACATGTTTTTCAAAATGAGATGAATCAATATCATCCTCTTTGAAATGATTTAATAAAAACTGCTCAGCAATAATATCCCCAGAAGGAATATTATCCAAAATTTGATTAATTATAATAACTGACTGCTGAATCTCTTCATACATAACTAAATAACGATCATAACATTGGCCATATACCCCTAAAGGAACATCAAATGTGACATCTTTATAAAAATATATTGGCCTTAATTTTCTTATATCATAATTAATGCCGCTTGCACGTAAAGCAGGTCCCGTAACACCATACTCTATGGCATTATGGCCTGATAACCTACCAATCTTGGTTTTCTCATGCCATATTTTTGAATTTATAATTTTTTTATTAATTTGTGATAAATGCTTTAAAATATGCTTTAGCATATAAAAACATTCATTAGTCCAAATTTTAGTAATATCCTTCCGTACTCCACCTAAAATTGAAGGACTACAAAACATGCCACCAGTTGAAAAACTTTGAAAAAGATAATTTAATGAAGATTTCATTTTATATAATAAATGAATATCGCAATTATATCCTGTACTGCTAAATATTTTAATTATTCCATTAATATGAGAAACGACTCTTGATACCTCAATGAAAATCATTCTGATGGCCTTTGCCCGATCTGGAATTTCGATAGCGCTTATTGACTCCAACATATTATACCATATGACAGAGTTACAAGCTAAATTATGATAATCAAGTCTTGTAATAAAATTCTCAATTTGCAAAACATGAGAATCTTTCATAATTTCTTCAACATTTTTTCTTATAAAACCAGACTTAATATTGACAGACTTGACTAATTCACCTGAAAGCTTAAATAAAAACTCAAGATTAGCTGGTACTTTTAAATTATCAGGTAGTACTGAAAAAGGAATCAATGTCTCATTTAATACAGGATCAATTGGAATAACTTTTAATGGAATAAATTTAATATTATAAATACTGGTTAATTCTTCTTCAAAATAATATGCATTTTCCCATAAATTATTTATAGATAAAATATTATCAAAATCAGTTAATTTTACACTTACAATAATATTAATCTGAAGTTCTAAATTCAAAACAATATAATATAAATCATAAATCTCAGTTTTATTTAATGAAATATCAACCAATGAAATAAAATTAAATTCCTTCTGTAATAACTTCAAAGTATCATTACAGTTGCTCTGGTCTATCTCTATCATATAGGTTGAACTGTTGATAATATTCATGTCAGGAAAAGAAGAGTTCAACTCTTCAATAAACTTATTCATCTGTTTTTTTTCCTTGAATTATTTTTCTTACCTGTAAAAATGCTTCAAGAAGATCCTCATAACGAGGAGGACAGCCTGGAATATAAATATCAACTGGCACAACACTAGAAATTCCATTTAGTACAAAATCTGATCTATACGGCCCACCTGAAGATGCACATGCTCCAAATGCAATGACCCACTTCGGGCTGGCCATCTCATCATAAATCCTTTTCAAATGAGATGACATTAATGTATTTATAGTTCCTCCGACGAGCAGTACATCACAATTAATATAACTCTCACTATTTTGAATAAAGCCTTTTTATCT